>RFZH01000135.1 GCA_009920815.1 Paracoccaceae bacterium | reverse complement strand
AAATTGGGTCCGACCGAGTTTCGTCTATTATCTACGCTGATGGAGAGACAAGGTCGTGTTCTCTCGCGTGATCAATTATTGGATGATGTTTGGGGACGCGATATATATGTGGACACTCGAACCGTGGATGTGCACATTGGCCGACTGCGAAAATCTTTGATTGAACACGGCCATGATGACCCGATTAGAACGGTTCGTGGCGCAGGTTATGCTTTGGGATAATAATTTATCTAGCCTTGTCAACGATGGGCGAAAAGGTCGGATGAGGGTGACGCAAACGTGCGCACATAGCTAAAAACAGATGGAGCGGGTAGCGGGAATCGAACCCGCGCGTTCAGCTTGGGAAGCTGACAGGCTACCATTACATCATACCCGCACGCACTCTTCGATTACATCGCAATCCTATAATTGGTCAAGATAGGAAAATAACGTCTTTCAGTATTGACCAAATACCAAAAACTTGGGTCAAGCGTTACTTATTGTTCCCAATTTGGTGGGCGTTTTTCCAAGAATGCGGCAATGCCTTCTTCGGTATCGCGATAAAGCATGTTTTGGACCATCACATCCCCCGCATAATTATAGGCATCTTGCATCGACATTTCGGATTGGGCGTAAAATGCTTCTTTTCCGATCTTAACGGCCACTCCTAATTTCGCCGCAACGGTTTGTGCCAAACGGACGGTTTCATCTGCCAAATCATCATGTGCCACAACGCGATTTACCAATCCCAACTCTTGGGCACGCTCTGCTTGAATGAATTCACCGGTCGAAAGCATTTCAAACGCCATTTTTCGTGGAATATTGCGCGATAGCGCGACCATGGGTGTCGAACAGAACAAACCTATATTGACGCCATTTACACCAAAACGTGTGCCCTGTGCGGCGACGGCCATGTCACAGCTGGCGACCAATTGACACCCTGCAGCGGTTGCGATGCCATGAACTTGGGCGATGACAGGCTGGGGCAGGGTGCGGATCGACATCATCATCTGGGTGCAGCGATCAAATAGGTCCTTAAAATATGCCTTGCCACCATCTTGGGCCTGACGGCCTGCGGTCATTTGTTTCAAATCGTGGCCCGCGCAGAATGCTTTGCCTTCGCCTGACAAAATAATCGCACGAACAGACGTGTCGTTTTTCAGCGCGTCAAATTGCTCTTGTAATGCTGCCAACATTTCGTCTGACAAGGCATTCAGGCGTTCGGGTGAATTCAATTTCAAATGCGCGACTGCATTTGTGTCGTAACGTTCTAGAATTGCCATCTTGTCCTCCGATAGATTTTCGCAAAACATAGACCGAAAAAGATCGGGGGAAAAGAATGCCGTTACGTTTTACGATTACAGAATTACAAGATTATTTGTCTGAGGTGTTTCCTCAGGTCAAAGATGATTTTGTGATCGAAGATTTAACCGATGAACTTACCCGTGTGCGGATGATTATTACGGACAAACACCTGCGTCCGGGTGGCACTGTTTCTGGGCCCACAATGTTTACCTTGGCAGATTGTGCCATGTACATGGCTGTGTTGGCGCGTATCGGGCGCGAGGCTTTGGCGGTGACGACGAATTGTTCGATTGATTTCATGCGCAAACCGACAGCAAATACTGATTTGGTTGCTGAATGTCGTATTTATAAAATGGGTCGCGTCCTGGCGGTTGGAGATGCGTTGATATATTCAATCGGGATGAGCGCTCCGGTGGCCCGCGCGTCATTGACATATTCAATCCCGCCCAAACCATAGCGACCAATGAAAAAGCCCCGCTGATACGGGGCCTTTTTAATCGTAAATTGCGATAATTTACTTTGCTGCATCTGCTGTTGGGTCTGCTGCAGCTTTTGCCTTTGCACCAGCGGACAACGGATCGTCTTGGCGCTGAACGGAGCCTTCGAAATGTGCGCCGGATTCAATTGCGATTGTTTTGTGAATGATATCGCCCTCGACTTTTGCAGTCGCGGTCAGTCGAACTTTTAATCCGCGCACACGGCCAATCACACGGCCATTCACCACGATGTCATCCGCAATAACTTCGCCTTTTATGGTTGCGGTTTCACCGATCGTCAGTAAATGCGCGCGAATGTCGCCTTCGACGGTGCCTTCGACTTGAATATCACCGGTTGTTTTGATGTTGCCGATGACATGTAAATCAGCAGACAAAACCGAAGCGGCCGGCTTTGGCTTTGGCGCACTTGCCAGTGGCGCGGCAGGTTTTTCCGCCGTCACAGGTGCTGCAGGTTTCGCTGCGTCCTCTTTGGGTGCAGGGTCGTTAATTTTGCTTTTAGAAAACATCATGTCCAGCCTCTAAGTACTTCATTGGGTTTTTCCAAATCTCGTCTCATAGCCGAAATCGTGTTTGATCTTAATAAGACGTCCGTAGCCGGATGACCAGCCCGCATGTACCACAACACCATCCGCAGTGGCATAAATCGGCGTACCGTGGGGGGCGGCGAAATCTGTACCGTAATGCATGCGCCCCCAGCGGCGACCATATCCGGATGTAAAGCGAAACGCACTTTTCAACGGGCTTGCAAAGGGTACTTTATCGACGGCAATACGGTAAACGTTCATTTCGTCAAGGTCACGCAAGATCGCCAAGGCGCGTGTCTCTGAGGCGCTTGGCTCTGCACCATGGGTGGACAACTTTGTCATTGGTCCGCCATAGCCTGCATAACCTTTCCGGATCGACTCGATCAAGCTGTCTGGGTTCATGCCTGCGGATGTAAACATTTTATTCAGCGGTTTTATGGAAACGGTCATCGCCTCTTCGATTTGGCGAAAGATTTGTTCAGTGCGTTGCTCACTCAGACGCAATTCTAATTCGATTTCTTGGGCTTTGGCCAAAGCCTCTTGCGCTTCTTGTGCCATTTTGTCGCGTTCAGCCGCCGTTTCATTCAAGGCTTTCGTTAAATATCCCAGCTGATCTGAATTAGCGTTTGAACCAGTCTGAGCTAATTTTGCGACTGCGTTTGGATCATCCGATGTTAATGCGGCGATGTTTTCTTTGACAGTATTTGTTTCCTTAAGTGCGGCGCGCATCTTAATTTGTGTCGTTTCAAGCGCTGCCACCAATTCGCGGCGTTTTAGATCCGCTTGCAAAAGTTCTTGCTGCATGATCGAAACCTGTTCCAGCGCTTCGTCAAAACGGCGTTGGGCTTTGGTTGCCTCTTCCGCGCGGATATCACGTTCTTGCGCCATGTATTGCAAGCGCTGCTGATAGGTTTCTTGGTCTCGGATGGCTTGTTCACGAAAATTGCCGGCGCCGATACTGTCCATAACCAAAATAGAAGTCGCAATGATAACCCAAGCCAACAATGAGGCCATCACCAAAAACAGCGAAGCCTGAACAGTCGGTCGCAAACGAATAAAACGTGTATCGTCATCTGATTTCAAAAAGACGCGACGCTCAGGGAAATAACGCGACCAAAAACGATCAAGCCCTATTGATATTCGATGTCTCACCCCAAGAATTCCTGTTTTCATCCCGTGTTGCGCACTTGGGTAACGTCCAAATGCATGTGGTGCAACAATTTTTGCGCCACATGTGCGGAAAGCAGCCCATCATAGAAGGGCAACAATTGTTACAGTTTCACACCCATCTGATCGGCAAGTGGCCAATAAAAATCAGGCGGTATACCAGCATCGGCACGTTTTTCTTCGTTAAACGGGGGTTTTAGAGCGCCTTTGAAGTATTTTCGTACCAATTGGTGAAATACGTCTTTTGGGTCCAAATTGTCGCGGCCGCACATAAAGTTGAACCATTTTGAACCATAGGCCACATGTGCAACCTCTTCTGAATAAATCACCTTAAGTGCATCGACCGCTTGGGTTACGCCTGCTTTTTCAAACAATTCTATCATTCCTGGTGTCACGTCTAGGCCGCGCGCTTCCAGCACCATCGGCACAACAGCCAAGCGCCCAAGCAAATCGTCTCGGGTGTCCTCTGCCGCTTGCCACATATAGGCATGTGCGGGCAGCGCGCCATAAAAGCTTCCCAAGCTTTCGAGGCAGTCACAGACCAAGTTAAAATGTTTGCTTTCTTCGGCGGCGGATTTTACCCAATCATCATAGAAACCCGTTGGCATTTTAATATGGCCAAAACGGGCAATAATGTCCCAATGCAGATCCACTGCGTTCAATTCGATATGCGCGACCGCATGCAAAAGCGCGATGCGGCCTGCGGCTGATCCCGGTCTGCGGCGCGGTACATCCCGCGGAGACAACAGGTCAGGTTTATCTGGGCGCGCGGGATGCAGTGGCGGCTGAGCCGTTCCAATGGGTATTGTTTCGCCTTTGTCACGCGCAGCAAACCAAGTTTCCGCATATGATTTTGATAGTGCCGTCTTTTCACGGGCGTCTTTTGTCATCAAGACGGCCGTCGCCATTTCGGTAAGTGTCGGTGCGGTCACAGGTCTTTTGCCGCCGCTAGAACGTCATCAACATGCCCTGGAACTTTGACTTTGCGCCATTCACGGACAACATGTCCATTTCCATCAATTAAAAATGTCGACCGTTCAATGCCCAAGTATGTTTTGCCATACATGGATTTTTCTTTCCAAACATCAAAATCTTCGCAGACTGTGCCATGTTCATCGGATAAAAGGATGACATTAAGATTTTGCTTTGCAATGAATTTTTCATGCGATGTGACTGAATCTTTTGAAATGCCGACCAAGGTCACACCAATTGCAGCAAATGCGTCTGCAGCTTCGGTAAAGCCAATCGCCTCTTTTGTGCAGCCGGGGGTATTGTCTTTTGGATAAAAGAACAGAACAACTTTGTTTGGGCGAAGGCTGGCAAGGTTCAGAATTTCTCCGCCGTCGCGGGGTAATTCAACGGTCGGTGCTGGATAAGGAAGGGAAGACACTGTATTATCCTTTCACGATGAGGGGTTATTTCGTCAATCTAATGTGCTTAGATAAAATTAAAAGAGAAAGAAAGCGATTTTGGTGAAACGAGTTGTCACAGCGATGGTTTGGTTGCGTCAGCATCCGATAATCCGCGCTGTACTGGGTACGATTGCTGCGCTTTTTGTAACGCTGATTTTGGTTGGTGGCGCATTACTGGTGGTGATGAAGGGGCGGGATCTGCAAGTGCCACGCCCCGTCCAAGAACGTTTGATACAGCAATTAAATGCATCCATCAGCGGAGTGACTCTGTCTTTTGACGACGTGACCATTGGTCTGTCAGAGAATTGGCAACCAACGTTGAATTTGCAACGTGTCGCGCTGTCACAAGGGGATAAACCGTCATTTCTGCAGTTAAACACCGTGCAGGCCCAAGTATCGTTAGACCTTGGCGGGCAAGTAACGCTTAAATTTGGTGATCTTGCGCAACCAACAAATACGAGCTTGGATTTGTATGCGGTTTTGGCAGCAATTGATCAGGCGGCAGCAGATCAATCCTTGTCCCAATTTAGACAATTCGAATTGGTTGGTCTAACGGTACAATATGATGATCTAATATCTCAACAAAGCTATATCGTTGATGGTGCGCGGTTGCGCGTTGCCCAACAGGATGAGACGCTTGTTATCCGTGCCGATATGGCTTTGTTGAATGGTGGGGCCGGCGTTTCGACGTTGGAAGTTAATTACAAAAGTCCAATTGGAAACCGTGCTGCCGAATTTGGTATTTTGCTTACGGATATGCCAGCACAAAGTCTTGCTGATCAATCTAAGATTTTGGCGTGGCTTGGCCCCTTGGATGCCACAATCTCTGGGGCTTTGCGCGGTGGTCTGACCGAAACCGGCGTCCTTATGCCCATAAACGGGACATTACAGATTTCACAAGGTCAGTTACGGCCAAATGATAATGTGCGTGCAATTCCATTTGACGATGCCCGCACATATTTCACTTTTGACCCCGTCAACAATGAAATCGAGTTTAGTGAGATTTCTGTCAACAGTCGTGATGTCACGCTGTCCTCGACGGGCTATTCCGTTCTTGAGAATGGCGCGGATGGTAAAATACAATTCACAGGTCAGCTGCAAGTAACAAAGCTTGAGGCAAACCCATTTGCGCTTTTGCCAAGTCCAATTGTTACCAACCAAGCGCGTGTTGATTTTCGGCTTGGATTGGACCCGTTCACGGTTGATCTGTCGCAGATCTATATCGAAGATCAAATCAGCAAATCGCACGTCATTGCCTCGGCGGATTTGCGGGCTGATACAACAGGTTGGAACATCGGCTTAAGTGCGAATATTCCATCGGTTGACTTAGAAACGATCCTTAGATTTTGGCCTGAAACCTTTAAAGAAGCACCTCGTACGTGGGTTTCAACAAACCTCCACAAGGGTCAATTGCGCGATGTTACATTTTCAATGAGGGCACAAAATCAACAAAAACCCGAGGCATCAGTAAGTTACTGGTTCGAAGAAACAGATTTTCATTTCATGCCAGATATGCCCGTGGTTTCAGGGGCCAG
>RFZH01000134.1 GCA_009920815.1 Paracoccaceae bacterium | reverse complement strand
GTGGTCCTCGACATACAGCCAATCGCGAATATTGCCCCCATCGCCGTAGATGGGCAGGGGTTTTTCCGCCAGCGCGTTCAAAATCACCACAGGGATCAATTTTTCCGGAAAATGATAGGGGCCGTAGTTGTTCGAACAATTCGTCAACACCACAGGCAGGCCATAGGTTTCATGCCACGCGCGGACCAAATGATCCGAACTTGCCTTGGACGCGGAATAGGGGCTGCGCGGGTCATAGGGCGTTTCCTCGGTAAACATGCCCGTGGGGCCAAGCGAACCGAACACCTCATCCGTACTGATGTGGTGAAAGCGGAACGTATTGGGGCGGCCTTGGGCCTGCCAATATGTGCGCGCCGCCTCTAACATATTGAACGTGCCGTTTATGTTTGTTTCGATAAAATCGGCGGGTCCATCAATCGATCGATCCACATGGCTTTCTGCGGCCAGATGCATGACCGCATCGGGGTTGTGTGTTGAAAACACCACGTCCAACGCGGCGCGGTTACGAATATCGACCTGTTCAAACGCATAATTCGGGTGATCCGCGACGCTTGCGACATTGTCCAAACACGCGGCATAGGTCAGCGCATCAACATTGACCACGCTATGCCCACGCGCAATGGCCAAACGGACCACGGCCGATCCGATGAACCCTGCGCCGCCTGTGATCAAAATCTTCATGAATTTTCCCCATAGATAAAGGGGCTGTCAAAATCTGCCAAGGCGGGGGCGATGGCGTCCTTATCGCTTAGGATCGGATCGCCCGATAAGGGCCAGTCGATGCCACAGCTGTCCCAACGCACCGCCCCTTCGGTTTCGGGGGCATAGTAGTCGCTGCATTTATACACAATCTCGCTATCGGGTTCCAAGGTGACAAATCCGTGGGCGTATCCAACGGGCACATAGAGCTGATGACCATTTTCGGCCGTGAGCGGGTAGCCGACCCATTTGCCAAAACTCGGGCTGCCCCGCCGAATATCGACCGCCACATCAAAGATGGCCCCGCGCCCACACCGGACCAATTTGCCTTGGGGCCGAGGTGGCGCTTGAAAATGCAAACCCCGTAACGTGCCAACCGCGCGTGACAAAGAATGATTGTCTTGGATAAAGTCATCCGTAATTCCAAATTCGGCATAGCGTCTGCGGCTATAGGTTTCACCGAAAAAACCACGGTGATCGCCATGTCGCGCGGGGGTCAGTAATATCGGGTCCATAAATCGCAATCTGTGTGAATTTTACCCTATATTGCCTAGGCGAGGTTGGTGGATGATGTCAACAAAACCAATCGACAAAACAAAAAAGCCGTGACCTTTTATGAAAGATCACGGCTTTTTTTAATATGGCGTGCAGTGTTATTCAGGGTCCATCGCATAAATCATGCGTTCGTTGCAGGGTGCGACACGCAAGATATTTGTTGTGCCCGGAATGTTGAAAGGCACCCCTGCAGTGATTACGATTTGATCGTTTTGCGTGGCATAGCCTTCGGCCAATGTAGCGCGTACTGCGCTGACCACAGCCTCTTTAAAGCGGACTTTTTCACCTGACATCACGCAATTTGTCCCCCAAGTCAGGGCAAGGCGTCGCGCGGTCGACATCTGAGATGTCATGGCGATGATTGGCACGCGAGGGCGTTCACGGGCTGTCAAAAGCGCAGTCGTGCCCGATTGCGAATAACAACAGATTGCTTTGATCTCGGTGGTTTCGGCGATTTCGCGCGCCGCCGAAACAATCCCATCGGCGACGGATTGGCGCTCTGCGGTGCGTGATGCTTCGATCACTTGGCGATAGGTTGGATCACTTTCGACCTCAACGGCCACGTTATTCATCGTTTGCACCGCTTGGATCGGATAGGCCCCGGCTGCAGATTCTGCCGATAACATGATGGCGTCTGCGCCTTCGTAGATTGCTGTCGCTACGTCTGAAACTTCGGCGCGTGTGGGCATTGGGCTTTCGATCATCGATTCCAACATCTGGGTCGCGACGATCACGGGCTTTGCCGCTGCACGGCATTTGCGCACCAAACGTTTTTGGATCGGTGGGACGTTTTGAACGGGCAATTCAACGCCCAAATCGCCGCGGGCCACCATGATTCCGTCTGAGACATTCAGAATATCGTCAAACCGTTCAACGGCTGACGGTTTTTCGATCTTTGACAAAACAGCGGCGCGTCCCGCCGCCAATTCGCGCGCTTCCATCAAGTCTTCTGGGCGTTGTACAAACGACAACGCCAACCAATCGACCCCCAAGCTGCATGCGAATTCTAGATCTTTTTTATCTTTTTCGGACAGAGCAGCCAGAGGCAGAACAACATCGGGGACATTCACACCCTTGCGGTTGGAAATCGTGCCGCCGTTTACGACGACGCAATCTGCATAGTCACGG
The DNA here is from genome assembly GCA_009920815.1 of Paracoccaceae bacterium. Taxonomy (GTDB): domain Bacteria; phylum Pseudomonadota; class Alphaproteobacteria; order Rhodobacterales; family Rhodobacteraceae; genus CAJXSD01. The sequence continues at coordinate 4,039 of RFZH01000134.1, read as the reverse complement.
CCACAGCTAGCGACACGCAGACGAATTTTGCCGTCGTTGACCAACAAATGTGCATCCGGTCTAAGCGCAGCGAAAATTTCAGGATGCGGCAGCTGGACGCGATTTATATCGCCTGGCGCATCATCCAAATCCAGACGAAAGTTTGCGCCATGTTCCAATTCTTCTTCGCCATTTGCAAAGACGCCAACGCGCAGTTTTGGTCCCTGAAGGTCAGCCAAAATAGCGATCGGGCTATTCAATTCCTTTTCAACCATGCGAATGATTTTATGACGTTCTGCAATTTCTTCATGTGTGCCATGGCTCATGTTAAGGCGAAACACGTCTGCGCCTGCCTCATGTAAAGCTTTGATCATTTGATAATCATTAGAGGCTGGGCCAAGCGTGGCCACGATTTTTACATTGCGATGACGTCTCATGTCGGATCCTTAAGTCGAATTTTTGCCAACACTATCAAAACATCAATTTTCCCAAAACAAGAAAATAAGACTCATATATGTTAGCGATAACATTTCTTGATGGCTTATGCCTCATTTCGCCGGCGCATGCAACTGTTCGATTGTGACGGCGCTCTGCTATGGACGCAGTGACATCTGACACCTATATATCGCTTGACCCTGACAAAAGGATTACTCGGATGGATGATCAAACCCGCATCGAACTCGAAGCTGCCGCATTTCGCGCGCTGCGCGACCATTTGATGGTCAAACGCACCGATGTTCAAAACATCGACATGATGAATTTAGCAGGTTTTTGTCGCAATTGCTTGTCTCGCTGGTATCAAGAGGCTGCGAATGAACGTGGCATCGATATGGACAAAACCCAAGCGCGTGAAATCTTTTACGGCATGTCGATGGACGATTGGAAGGCAAACTATCAATCCGATGCAAACGACCTTGGCGCGTGGCAATAACCCGCGCGCGGTCAATTTCTGGATGCTTTGCGACCAAGGCGGCCACCTGTTCCGGGCGCACAAACATGCCCTTGATCTTGGTTGTTTGATCCGCGCGGCCCATCCAGCCTTTGATCCGAATATTGGTGCGGCCACAGGGCGACGTACCCGCCATGACCGCCGATAAATCACCGGTGGCAAATCGGATCAAAGGGTAATCTGGGTTCAAAGATGTGACGACCACTTCGCCAACCTCACCCGGAGCGACAGGAATGCCGGTCCCCGGGATAACGATTTCAACGATCACGCCTTCGTCAACAATCATGCCCTCTTGGGCAGGGGATTCATAGGCCACATTGCCCAAATCTGCGGTGGCATAGTTTTGCAAACATAGAATACCGCGATCTGCGTATTCTTGGCGCAGGGACGGGAACAGGGCCCCGCCGCCCACGGCCGCTTTGGTGATGAACAGTTTTTCGCCCATCTCATCGGCTTTGTCCAAGATGACTTTCAGGTAATCGGGCGTGCCCGCATAGGCGGTTGTGCCGATGTCAACGGCCGCGCGCACCTGCAATTCGGTTTGACCAACACCCGCAGGAACAACAGCCGCGCCAACAGCGCGGGCGCCATTTTCAAAGATCATGCCTGCGGGGGTCAAATGATAGCCAAAGCAGTTTTGTATAATGTCGCCACGGCCTACACCCACTGCATTTAGAAACCGGCCTATGCGCCACCAATCGTGACCAACGCCGCCAGGTTCATAGATCGGACCGGGTGATTGGAAGATATGCGCAAATTCTTGGGTATTTAGCGCTCCAAACCCGCCCAGCGGATTCCCTGAAACCTGCTTGTGACTAAGGTCCGATTTTCGCAACACGGGCAGGCTGACCAATGCGTCGACGCCCGTGATGGACGCCGGATCAACATCCGAAAACGCATCTGCGTATCCTGCCAATGCTTTGGCGCGTGCGATCTGTTTCGGTAACGCGGCCGAAATATCACTGGCGCGCTGATCACTACTGCGCGTTTCCAGTTGATCGAAAAAAGTCATTTCTTGGTCTTTCATCTTTGTCTAAATACTCATGCGCCAAAGGCATGGCCCGAAGGCCAAAAAATCACGACAGCCAACGCTTGCGACGGCGATAGCTGCGTACATCACGGAATGATTTGCGACCCTCATCTGACATGCCCAGATAGAATTCTTTTACGTCCGGGTTTTCGCGTAATTCTGCGGCGGGTCCGTCCATCACGACGCGGCCCGATTCCAAAATATACCCGTAATGTGCATAGCGCAGGGCAACATTGGTGTTTTGCTCGGCCAATAGGAATGTCACACCTTCGTTTTCGTTCACGGATTTCACGATTTCAAAGATTTGTTCCACCAACTGCGGCGCCAAACCCATCGAGGGTTCGTCCAGCAAAATGGTTTCTGGGCGGCTCATCAGGGCGCGACCGATGGCACACATTTGTTGTTCTCCGCCCGATGTATAGCCCGCTTGGCTGCGGCGGCGTTCTTTCAAACGTGGGAAATAATTATACACCATCTCAAGATCTGCAGCGATGGCACCCTTGCCGTCGGTCCGGGTATAGGATCCCGTTAACAGATTTTCTTCGATCGTGAGATGTTCAAAACAATGACGCCCTTCCATGACCTGAACAACACCGCGTTTGACCATGTCTGCGGGGTCGGTTTGATCGATGCGGTTGCTTTTATAGCTGATCATACCCTTGGTGACTTCGCCACGCTCAGAATGTAGCAGGTTCGAAATCGCCTTGAGCGTTGTGGTTTTACCCGCACCATTGCCACCCAAAAGTGCGGTAATGGATCCCTTGGGCACCTTTAAAGACACGCCCTTTAAAACCAAGATCACGTGGTTATAGATCACTTCGATATTGTTGACTTCTAACAGAGTGTCGTTGTCTGCTGCGCTATCTAACATGGTGGGTGTCTTTCGTTTAGGGTGGTGTGCGGCCCCCGCATTCGGGGACCGCTGTTCAGATTAGTTACAACCTGGTGTGATATTGTTCTCAGATGCAAATGCCGCTGAATCTTCTGCGATCAGTGGGTTCAGGATGTCTTGGTCTGATTGTTGGAACTCAGTGATCAAACCCCATGATTTTGCGTTCGCATCCCACTGGGCGACAGCAACCATACCGTCACCGCCGTGGTTTTGGCACGATACGCTAAAGCTTGGACCAAACCCGGGCAGACCAAGGCCCGCCATTTTCTCTTCGGTGATGACCAAGTTTTCCATACCATCACGCATTTGTGCAGGTGTGATTGCCGCTGTGCCGTGGATCGCTTGGGCTGTTTTTACAGCTTCGGCGGCCAGCATCGCTGCGTACATACCGCGGTTGTAGAGCGCTGTGCCGACCTGATCGCCTGCACCGGCTGCTTTGCCCGCGTCAACAACATGTTTTTTGATGTCGTCAAACACTGGGAAATTTGAACCCACGTTGTGGAATGTCAGTGCTTTATAACCATGTGCGCCTTCACCTGCTGGCAACACGTCGTTTTCAGAACCTGACCACCAAACGCCGATAAAGTTTTCCATTGGGAAACGGATGTTTACCGCTTCTTGGATCGCAACTTGGTTCATAACGCCCCAGCCCCACATCAGGACATAGTCAGGACGATCACGACGGATTTGCAACCACTGTGATTTTTGCTCTTGGCCGGGGTGATCCACTGGCAACAAGGACAGTTCAAAGCCATGCTTTTTCGCCGCTTCTTCCAATGTGCGGATGGGTTCTTTGCCGTAAGCAGAGTTGTGATAGACAAGTGCGATTTTCTTGCCTGCCAAGCTGCCGCCGTTTTCACCCAATAGGTACTTTACAGCAACCGATGCACCATCCCAATAGTTCGCAGGATAGTTAAAGATGTTGCGGAACACTTCGCCGTTTTTCGCCGAGGTCCGGCCATAGCCCATGGAATGCACAGGGATGCCATCTGCGGTCGCTTTGGGGATCAGCTGATAGGTGATACCTGTGGACAGCGGTTGATACACCAATGCGCCTTCGCCTTTGGTGGCTTCATAACATTCAACGCCTTTTTCGGTGTTATAGCCTGTCTCACATTCGATCAGGTTGATCGCTTCGCCGCCGATACCGCCGTCACGTTCGTTCAACAATGTGAAATAGTCTTGGTAG
>RFZH01000133.1 GCA_009920815.1 Paracoccaceae bacterium | reverse complement strand
GCCAGTGGCTGTAATCTGGTCGTCTTTACCACGGGGCGCGGATCGGCCTTTGGGTCCAAACCATCGCCCACGATCAAGGTTGCCACCAATACTGAAATGTATGATCGCATGATCGAGGATATGGACATCAACGCAGGCACCATCTTAACCGATGGCCGCAGCGTCCAAGAGGTCGGGCGCGAGATCTATGACATGGTCTTGCGCGTCGCTAGCGGCGAAGCATCTAAGTCAGAAGCCCATGGTCTGGGTGATTTTGAATTTGTTCCATGGCAAATCGGGGCGGTGATGTGATGGCCCCTGTCCCCATCTGTGTCATCGGCGGCGGCCAAATCGGCGAACGCCACGCACAGGTTGCGATGCGATCTGATGTGATTGACCTGACCGCCGTTGTTGAACCTTTTGCGAAAAGGCGGGCTCAGCTCTGTGATCTGGGGTATCCGGCCGTGCCAACGATTGACGATGTGCCTGAACATACACGTGGTGCAGTGATTGCAACGCCGACCGCTGATCATCCCAATTCTGCCAAGGGGGCCATTGATCGCGGTTGGGCTGTTCTCGTGGAAAAACCGCCTGCCGGCACTTTGGCTGAAAGCCTTGATCTGATGGATTATGCCAATGCGCGCCAAATACAGCTTTTCGTTGGTCATCACCGCCGCTGCCATCCCTTTATGGCAGCAGCGCGCGAACGACTGGACCAGATCGGTCCCGTGCTCGCCATCCAAGGAATTTGGTCTCTGCGTAAGCATGACAGCTATTATGATGTGCCTTGGCGTAAATTGCCCGGGGCTGGGCCACTTTTGACGAATATGACGCATGAATTTGAACTGTTATCTTACTTCATCGGGCCAGTTGCTGCGGTTTGTGCGCAGACCGCGGCGCATGCTCGGGGCGGCCCCCTAGAAGACACAGCAGCTATTATTATCGAATTTGAAAATGGGGCATTGGGCACGTTTTTGCTTTCGGATGCTGGGGCATCGCCTTGGTCGTTTGAAACCGGTTCAGGTGAAAATCCCATGATTGGTGAAACTGGCCAAGATTATGTGCGCATCGTTGGCGACAATGGGGCATTATCTTTTCCGTCACTTGATCTGTGGTTGCCCCCCAAAGGCCAAGCTGCAGATTGGCGCGTTGCTTTACAGCACAACGCCGCCCCAAGGTTTGAACGCGTTGACCCCCTAGAGCATCAAATCAATCGCTTTGCGACAGCCATTCTTGGTGAGACCGCTGATTTATGTTCCGCAATCCAAGGACATAACGCGCTTGCCGCAACATTGGCCGCTGCGTTCTCGGCTGATGTGGGGCGACGGATTGAGCTGCACGAAGTGCCAATGAATTACAAAGGGTATAGCGAAGGACAATGATATGAGATTGCAAGGAAAACGTGCATTCATTACCGCCGCAGGTCAGGGCATCGGTAAGGCCATCGCACAGGCTTACATCCGCGAAGGCGCGATCGTGATTGCCACCGATTTGAATGCTGAGCTTTTGACCGACCTTGTCGGGGCCACGACGATGGCATTAAATGTCCTTGATAAGGATGCCCTTACCAAGACCGTCACCGAGGCCCAACCGGACATTTTGGTGAATTGTGCAGGCTATGTGCATGGCGGCGCCATCACGGACGCAACGGACCAAGAGTTTGATTTTGCGATGAACCTGAACGTACGGTCTCAGTTTCATTCAATGCAGGCTGCCATCCCCGGGATGATCGCGCGTGGCGGAGGCGCGATAGTGAACATTGCATCAGTTGCGTCCTCTATCATCGCAGCCCCCAATCGTTTCATTTACGGCGCATCCAAGGCGGCTGTGATTGGCATGACCAAATCTGTCGCGATCGACTATGTGACCAAAGGCGTGCGCTGTAATTGTATCTGTCCCGGAACCGTGGACAGCCCATCCTTGCATGACCGTCTTCGGGCCATGGGGGATTATGAAGCCGCCAAAAAAGCTTTTATCGCGCGTCAGCCCATGGGCCGTATTGGTACGCCCCAGGAAATTGCGCATCTTGCGGTCTATTTAGGATCGGATGAAAGCGCATTTACCACAGGCCAAGCGCACGTGATCGACGGCGGTTGGGCCGCAGGCTAGGATTTATACAATGGCGGTTCAACCGCGCGAAGATAAAACAGGTCTTGGCATCGCAATCATGGCCTTGGCGGTGGTAATGTTCACCTGCATCGATACATCTGCCAAGTGGTTGATTGGGGCGGGCATTGGCGCATTACAAGTGGTGTTTTGCAGATATTCCGTCGCTTTTTTGGTGTCCCTCATTGTTTACGTTCCCCGAAACGGCATAGACGTTTTCAAAACCAAACACCCGATATTGCAATTCATCCGCGCGCTTTTTCTTTTGGGCAGTACAGTTTTTAACTTTAGCGCGTTAAAGTTTTTACCTGTTACGTTGACCACGACAATCATGTTTGCATCGCCAATCGTGATCACCTTGTTGTCCATCCCCATGCTCGGGGAAAAGGTTGGCCTCCGGCGCATCCTCGCTGTTTTGGTCGGGTTCTTGGGCGTTTTTTATGTTGTGCAGCCGTGGGGTGCAGACTTCCATCCAGCGGTTTTCCTTAGTCTTGGTGCACTGATCTGTGCATCGTTATATTTCATCATGACCCGAATGATCGCAGGTGTTGAAGACAGTGCGACCAGCCAAGTCTGGGCGAATGGGATTGCTGCACTAAGTTTGGCGCCGTTTGTTTTGCCGCACTGGACCATGCCTGCTGATATCCAAGTGGCCTTTATCCTGACACTTATCGGGATCTTTGGCGCGACAGGCCATATTCTTGCAACTCGCGCCCATCGACTTGCGGACGCCTCTATCCTTGCACCTCTCGTTTATACACAGATCATCACCATTCCCATCGCGTCCTATATTGTGTTCTCACAATTACCCGCGCAATCGACTTTGATTGGTGGTGCAATTGTTATTGGATCAGGTCTTTACATTTGGCAGCGCGAACGAAGATTGGGCAGCCCCAAAGCATAACGAACTGGACCAAATTTTGCGCGGTGTGATTTTGGTTATTTTTAGACAGAAAATGAAAACCCCCTGTTAGATATCCAACAAGGGGCCATTTCCTGTCGCGGTCATCGGCGTCCCCGCCTGTACCGCTAGATAACAAAACCACTTAAACCTTAAAAAACAGTTTACATTTTTTGTCTGAAAATATCCCGGGGTTTGGGGCAGAGCCCCAATTAACCCCGTCCGATATAGGGCATTGTCGTGGCCATGACTGTCATGAACTGCACATTGGCGTCCAATGGCAGGTTTGCCATGTGCAAGACCGAACTTGCAACGTGTTTGACGTCCATCACAGCCTCTATTTTGATTGAACCGTCGGCTTGGGGCATGCCCGTTGTCATAGATTGGGCCATCGCTGTCAACGCATTGCCGATATCAATCTGACCGCAGGCGATATTAAACGCGCGTCCATCCAGGGAAAGAGTACGCGTTAGTCCTGTGATCGCATGTTTAGAGGCTGTATAAGGCACAGATCCCAAACGCGGCACATGGGCCGAAATTGAACCGTTATTGATAATGCGCCCGCCCTGTGGCGTCTGGTGACGCATGATGCCAAAGGCCTTGCGCGCACAAATAAATGACCCGGTCAAGTTAATGTCGATCAGATGGCGCCAGTCTGCGACCGCAATTTCGTCAATTGGCTTACCCGGCAAGGACACGCCGGCGTTGTTAAACAACGCATCCAGCGTGCCCACCTGTGCCGCAAAGGTATCGAACGCTGTCTCAACCTGTGCTTCATCAGCGACATCGCACTCAAGGATCACGGCATTGGCCCGTCCGGCAGCGGTCTCAACCAACTTGGCACTGGTGCGTCCTGCGAGCCCGACGGTCCAGCCATTGTCTAAAAACAGGTCGGCGCAAGCGCGCCCGACACCGCCACCGGCACCTGTTATGATAATCGATTTATTCATGTTCATGTCCTAGTGGTTATCGCGTGGCAGATTTTTTGCCACTTTGTGATAAGCTGTCGCCAATTCCAGACAGCCGCCGTCAGACAACTGACCAACCAATGACCGATAGATTTCCTGCCAGGGTGTTTGATGCACCAGCTCGGGTGCCTGCCATGCGTCAATGCGGGCCTGCCATTCGGCGTCATCAACCAGCGCATTCATAGTCGCGGCGTTCAAATCCAACCGAACTCGGTCGCCCGTTTGTAAATAGGCCAATCCACCACCAACAACGGATTCTGGTGACGCGTTCAGAATCGACGGGCTTTCAGAAGTGCCCGATTGGCGCCCGTCCCCAACGGTGGGCAGGTGATTGATACCTGCTTTAATGATATGATCTGGTGGCTGCATGTTCACAACTTCGGCTGATCCCGGATATCCGACACAGCCGACACCACGGATAAAGAGGATCGTGTTCTCGTCGATTTTCAACGATGCGTCGTTAATACGTTCGTGATAATCCTCTGGTCCCTCAAAAACAACGGCGCGGGCCTCGTAGACGCCGTCTTTCAAAAAACGTTCGCGGAAATCGGCAGAAATCACCGACGTTTTCATCAAGGCCGAGTCAAACAGATTGCCGGACAAAACAACAAAACCTGCATTTTCGCGCAATGGATTGTCATAGGGGCGGATCACATCAGTGTCTTGGCTGCCTTGGCCCTTGATATTTTCGCCCATGGTTTTGCCAGTTGCTGTCATCGCGCCCTCGTGGATGCGGCCAGCTTTGCGCAGTTCTTCCATCACCGCAGGGACACCACCTGCGCGGAAAAAGCTTTCACCCAGGTATTCGCCGGCGGGCTGCATATTTAACAAAAGGGGCACGTCATAGCCGACCTTTTGCCAATCTGTGACGTCCAATGGCACACCCGCATGCCGCGCGACGGCTTGCAGGTGGGGCGGGGCGTTGGTCGATCCGCCAATCGCGGCATTGACCACAATCGCGTTTTCGAACGCCTCGCGTGTGAGGATGTCAGAAGGTTTCAGGTCTTCGTATACCATTTCCACGATACGTTTGCCTGTCTCAAACGCCATGCCCATTCGTTCACTGAACGGGGCAGGGATCGCAGAATTGCCTGTCAAGGACATGCCCAAGGCTTCGGCCATGGCGTTCATCGTGCTGGCGGTGCCCATGGTATTACAATGGCCCAGCGACGGCGCCGATGAACACACGCGGTTCATAAATTCATCGTAATCAATCACACCCTCGGCCAACAATCGACGGCTTTCCCAAACAACGGTGCCCGATCCTGCGCGTTTGCCTTTCCACCAACCGTCCAACATCGGACCGCCGTTTAATGCAATCGCGGGAATGTCCACGGTGGCCGCGCCCATCAACATCGCGGGTGTGGTTTTGTCACATCCTGTGGTTAGGACAACGCCGTCGATGGGGTACCCATGCAATACCTCGACCAACGACAAATATGCCAAGTTGCGATCTAACGCGGCGGTGGGGCGTTTTCCCGTTTCTTGGATCGGATGCACCGGAAATTCCATTGGAATGCCGCCTGCGGCGCGAATACCTGCCTTGATCCGGTCCATCAAAAACACGTGGATTTTGTTACACGGTGCAAGGTCGGACCCCGTCTGTGCAATCCCAATGATGGGCTTTTCACCTTGTAATTCGCCGCGCGTGTATTCTTGGTTTTGATAGCGTTCGACATAAAGTGCTGTCATGCCCGGATTGTTGGGGTTGTCGAACCATTCCTGTGATCTGAAACGTTTATTCGCTCTCGTGTCGCCCATGGTTATATCCTTGAAAAGGGGATTGCTTTGCTTGCCTAAAGGTCCACATTTGGTGTACCAAATGCAAGAGGAAATGTAACATGATTACTGGAAAAACAATGAAAAATTGGATTGCTGCCCTATTGGTGCTTGGACCTAGCGTTGTACTTGCCGAAGTAGATGGCGCAGAGATCAAGCTGTGTTTGAACACCAAGATAGAGTGGCCCGTGGATAAGTTGCGCGTCCTCAAGATCTGGAACGCTGAAAAGCCTCGCACAAGGCGAGCTGAGTTCAGTGATATACCCGCGATATGGAACGCAGCAGATGACTTCCCAGATCCATGGGGCAGAATCCTCCGTTTTTATATGCTCACTGGCCTGCGCAATACTGAGCCTTTCAATGGGAGGGTCGTGGGCGACGATTTCGTCATTGAAAATACGAAAAATAAAACAACGCACACGCTGCCAATGACACCCACTCTTAAACAGATCTACGGCGAAGGCTTCGGTGTTAAAAACGGACGTAGAGTTAAGACGCTGGTAGAGGAGGCGCTTGGCATTGAGCTGTCTCCGCACGATTACCGCAGGACGTTTTCATCTCTGGCTAACCATGCTGGCGTACCTGACTACACCATCAGTATGATCCTGAATCACAGTAAGAAGGATATCACCGACCGGTACGTGGGGCGTAGTAGGGATTCAATGCTCCTAGGGCTAGTAAGGGTAGAGGAGGCAGTTAAAGAGATGCTGCAGGGCAACGTGCAGC
>RFZH01000132.1 GCA_009920815.1 Paracoccaceae bacterium | reverse complement strand
ATCAGCTACATCCCAGGTGAAAAGCACAACCTGCAAGAGCACTCTGTTGTTCTTATCCGTGGTGGTCGTGTAAAAGACCTTCCTGGTGTGCGTTACCACATTCTACGTGGTGTTCTGGATACTCAGGGCGTTAAAGACCGTAAACAACGCCGTTCGAAATACGGCGCGAAGCGTCCTAAGTAAGAGGAAAATTGAATGTCTCGTCGTCACGCTGCTGAAAAACGTGAAGTATTACCTGACGCCAAATTTGGTGATCGGGTTCTTTCTAAATTTATGAACAACTTGATGATCGATGGTAAAAAATCGGTCGCCGAAAAAATCGTTTACAACGCGCTTGACCGCGTTGAGAGCAAAATCAAACGCGCACCTGTCGAAGTGTTCCACGAAGCGCTCGACAACATCAAGCCGTCGGTCGAGGTTCGCTCCCGCCGTGTTGGTGGTGCGACATACCAAGTACCTGTCGAAGTTCGTCCTGAGCGTCGTGAAGCCTTGGCTATTCGTTGGTTGATCAACGCATCTCGCGGTCGTAACGAAAACACCATGGAAGAGCGTCTGGCAGCTGAGTTGTTGGATGCGGTAAACTCACGTGGTTCTGCCGTTAAGAAACGTGAAGACACACATAAAATGGCCGACGCGAACAAAGCGTTCAGCCACTATCGCTGGTAATAGGGAATCTCGTTACAATGGCACGCGCATACCCACTAAACCGCTATCGCAACTTTGGCATCATGGCACACATCGATGCTGGCAAAACAACAACAACCGAACGCATCCTGTACTACACAGGTAAATCGCACAAAATCGGTGAAGTTCACGATGGCGCCGCCACAATGGACTGGATGGAGCAAGAGCAAGAGCGTGGGATCACGATCACTTCTGCTGCGACCACAACATTCTGGCAACGTCAGGAAGACCCGACAGAAGAGGGTACTTCTGACACCAAATACCGTTTCAACATTATTGACACCCCCGGCCACGTTGACTTCACAATCGAAGTTGAACGTTCGTTGGCTGTTTTGGACGGTGCGGTATGTTTGTTGGACGCCAACGCTGGTGTTGAGCCTCAGACTGAAACTGTATGGCGTCAAGCTGACCGTTACAAAGTTCCACGTATCGTTTTTGTCAACAAAATGGACAAGATCGGCGCGGACTTCTTTAACTGCGTCAAAATGATCAAAGACCGTACCGGTGCAATTCCTGCGCCTATCGCGTTGCCGATCGGCGCTGAAGACAAGCTCGAGGGCATCATCGACCTGATCAAGATGGAAGAATGGGTTTGGAAGGGCGAAGACCTAGGCGCAAGCTGGGTTCGTCAACCAATTCGTGAAGACCTTCAAGATCTGGCCGACGAATGGCGCGCGAACCTGATCGAAATCGCTGTCGAAATGGACGACGATGCGATGGAAGCGTATCTTGAGGGCAACGAGCCAGACGAAAAAACTCTTCGTGCGTTGATCCGTAAAGGCACATTGTCATTGTCATTCGTTCCTGTTGCGGCCGGTTCTGCGTTTAAAAACAAAGGCGTACAGCCATTGTTGAACGCCGTTATCGACTTCTTGCCGTCACCATTGGACGTTCCAGCATATATGGGCTTTGCTCCCGGTGACGAAAACGAAGAACGTAACATCCCACGCTCTGCTGATGACGAACAGCCATTCGCAGCGCTTGCGTTCAAAATCATGAACGACCCCTTCGTTGGTTCTTTGACCTTTACGCGTATCTACTCTGGTGTCTTGAAAAAAGGCGACCAGTTGTCGAACTCAACAAAAGGCAAGCGCGAGCGCGTTGGCCGTATGATGATGATGCACGCGATTAGCCGTGAAGAAATCGAAGAAGCATTCGCAGGTGACATTATCGCTTTGGCGGGTCTGAAAGAAACAACAACTGGTGACACTTTGTGTGATCCAAGCAAGCCTGTTGTTCTTGAAACAATGACCTTCCCAGAGCCAGTGATCGAAATCGCTGTTGAGCCAAAAACCAAAAACGACCAAGAGAAAATGTCTCAAGGTCTTGCACGTTTGGCTGCAGAAGATCCTTCCTTCCGTGTGGAAACTGACTTGGAATCTGGTCAGACCATCATGAAGGGCATGGGCGAATTGCATTTGGACATCTTGGTTGATCGTCTGAAGCGCGAATTCAAGGTGGAAGCAAACATTGGTGCGCCTCAGGTTGCGTATCGTGAAACCATTTCTCATGAAATCGAACATTCCTATACCCACAAGAAACAATCTGGTGGTTCAGGTCAGTTCGCTGAGGTGAAATTGGTGATCCAGCCGACACAACCAGGCGAAGGCTATTCTTTTGAATCGAAAATCGTTGGTGGTACGGTTCCAAAAGAATACATCCCAGGTGTGGAAAAAGGCATCAAATCGGTTATGGACAGCGGCCCGTTGGCAGGCTTCCCTGTGATCGACTTCAAAGTTGCCTTGATCGATGGTAAATACCACGATGTTGACTCTTCTGTTCTGGCTTTTGAAATTGCAGGACGTATGTGTATGCGTGAAGGCATGAAAAAAGCGGGCGCGAAACTTCTTGAGCCTATCATGAAGGTCGAGGTTGTGACTCCTGAAGATTACACAGGTGGCATCATCGGCGATTTGACATCACGTCGCGGCCAAGTTTCTGGCCAAGATACACGTGGTAACGCAATCGCAATTAACGCGAATGTTCCGCTGGCGAACATGTTTGGCTACATCAATACACTGCGCTCAATGTCTTCTGGCCGCGCACAGTTCACGATGCAGTTCTCGCATTACGATCCCGTACCACAGAACATTTCTGACGAAATTCAGGCGAAATTCGCCTAATCGAATTGACCGGGACAGAATGCCTGTCTCGGTCCCAACTTAATAGGAGGCCATCATGGCAAAGGAAAAGTTTGACCGCAGTAAACCCCACTGCAACATCGGCACAATCGGTCACGTTGACCACGGTAAAACGACGCTGACAGCGGCGATCACAAAATACTTTGGTGAATTCCGTGCGTATGACCAAATCGACGGCGCGCCAGAAGAAAAAGCACGTGGTATCACGATTTCGACAGCACACGTTGAGTATTCAACAGAAGCACGCCATTATGCCCACGTTGACTGCCCAGGCCACGCTGACTATGTGAAAAACATGATCACCGGTGCGGCACAAATGGACGGCGCGATCTTGGTTGTGAACGCAGCTGACGGCCCCATGCCACAAACACGTGAGCACATCCTGTTGGGCCGCCAAGTTGGTATCCCTGCGATGGTCGTATTCATGAACAAAGTTGACCAAGTTGACGATCCAGAATTGTTGGAACTGGTTGAAATGGAAATCCGTGAACTTCTGTCCACATACGACTTCCCAGGCGACGATATTCCAATCGTATCCGGCTCTGCGCTGGCAGCGATGGAAGGCCGTGACCCAGAGATCGGTGAAAACAAGATCCGTGAACTGATGGCAGCTGTTGATGCGTATATCCCACAGCCACCACGTCTGGTTGACGAGCCATTCTTGATGCCAATCGAAGACGTGTTCTCGATCTCTGGCCGTGGTACAGTTGTGACCGGTCGTATCGAGCGTGGCGTTATCAACGTTGGTGACGAGATCGAGATCGTTGGTATCCGCAACACATCGAAAACCACCTGTACAGGTGTTGAAATGTTCCGCAAATTGTTGGACCGCGGTGAAGCGGGCGACAACATCGGTGCGTTGCTTCGTGGTGTTGACCGTGAGGGCGTTGAGCGTGGCCAAGTTCTATGTAAGCCAGGTTCAGTAAAGCCACACACAAAATTCGAAGCAGAAGCATATATTCTGACGAAAGAAGAAGGCGGCCGCCACACACCATTCTTCGCGAACTACCGTCCACAGTTCTACTTCCGTACAACTGACGTGACAGGTACCGTGATCCTGCCAGAAGGCACAGAAATGGTTATGCCAGGCGACAACCTGAAATTCGAAGTCGAATTGATCGCACCAATCGCGATGGAAGAAAAACTACGCTTCGCGATCCGCGAAGGTGGCCGCACAGTCGGTTCAGGCGTCGTTTCCAAAATCCTAGCGTAATTTCGCTTGACAGTCTTACAAGGTGCGCGTAGTGCGCACCTTGTCTTATTCATAGGGGTTTTCCCCGAATTGGGTTCGATGAAGGTGCTCGGTGAGCGTGCGTCTTCCTCTCAACTCTCACGCCTAAAATGAAGGCACATGACAATGCAAAGCCAAAACATTCGTATCCGGCTTAAGGCGTTCGATTATCGTGTTCTGGATGCCAGCACACAAGAGATCGTAAACACCGCCAAGCGCACCGGAGCTTCGGTTCGTGGTCCAATCCCACTGCCGAACAAGATCGAAAAATATACCGTTCTTCGTGGTCCACACGTGAACAAAAAATCCCGTGATCAGTTCGAAATTCGCACGCACAAGCGTCTTTTGGACATCATCGACCCAACTCCACAAACCGTTGATGCGCTGATGAAGCTTGATCTAGCGGCTGGTGTTGACGTCCAGATTGCTTTGGGAGCATAAAATGCGCTCAGGTATCATCGCGAAAAAAGTCGGCATGACCCGACTGTTCATGGAAGACGGCAAACAGATCCCTGTAACCGTTCTTCAAATGGAAAATTTGCAAGTTGTTGCACAACGTAACTCTGATGACCACGGTTATACAGCGGTACAGTTGGGTGCGGGCAATGCGAAGCCGAAAAACACATCCAAAGCGATGCGTGGCCACTTCGCGGTTGCAAAGGTAGAGCCAAAGCGCAAAGTCGCTGAGTTCCGCGTCGCACCAGAAAACATGATCGACGTTGGTGCAGAAATCACTGCAAACCATTATGTCGAAGGTCAATTTGTTGACGTGTCTGGCACATCTATCGGTAAAGGTTTTGCCGGTGCGATGAAACGCCATAACTTTGGCGGTTTGCGTGCGTCTCACGGCGTTTCCATCAGCCACCGTTCACACGGTTCAACAGGTCAGTGTCAAGGCCCAAGCAAAGTGTTCAAAGGCAAGAAAATGGCAGGCCACATGGGCGCCGTTCGTGTCACAACACAAAACTTGCAAGTCGTTAAAACAGACGCTGAGCGTGGCTTGATCATGATCAAAGGCGCCGTTCCTGGTTCCAAAGGTGGTTGGGTGACTGTTAAGGACGCGGTTAAAAAACCGTTGCCTGAAAACGTACCTTTCCCTGCGTCCTTGCGTTCGAACGAAGCACCTGTTGCAGAAGCACCTGCTGAAGGGGGTGAAGCATGAAACTTGACGTGATTAAACTTGATGGCGGTACAGCAGGCTCGGTTGAGCTGGTTGACGACATCTTTGGTCTAGAACCACGCGCAGACATTCTGCACCGTGTTGTTCGTTGGCAGCGTGCGCGTGCGCAAGCTGGCACACATGCAACATTGGGTCGTTCTGAAGTGAGCTACTCAACCAAGAAAATCTACCGCCAAAAAGGCACCGGTGGCGCACGTCACGGGTCCCGCAAGGCGCCGATTTTCCGTAAAGGTGGCATTTACAAAGGCCCAACACCACGCAGCCATGCGTTTGACCTGCCTAAAAAGGTGCGTCAATTGGGTCTGAAATTGGCTCTGTCGGCAAAAGCAAAAGCAGGCGCTTTGGTTGTTATTGATGAGGCAACTTCAAACGGTAAATCAGCTGTTCTTGCAAAACAGGTCAAGGACCTGGGTTGGAAGCGCGCATTGATCATTGAT
Organism: Paracoccaceae bacterium; assembly: GCA_009920815.1. Taxonomy (GTDB): domain Bacteria; phylum Pseudomonadota; class Alphaproteobacteria; order Rhodobacterales; family Rhodobacteraceae; genus CAJXSD01. Next base: position 870 of record RFZH01000132.1, on the reverse strand, counting down.
GGCGCTGCCGTCAACGAAACATTCGCACAAGCTGCTCGCAACATTGACGGTTTGGACATTTTGCCATCCGTTGGTGCAAACGTATATGACATCCTGAAGCGTGATACATTGGTCATCACCAAAGCAGGTGTCGAAGCACTGGAGGCCCGTTTGAAATGAGCGTGAAACCAGAACATTACGACGTGATCCGCAAGCCGATCATCACCGAAAAAGCAACAATGGCGTCAGAAGCTGGTGCAGTTGTTTTCCAAGTGGCGATTGACAGCACAAAACCACAAATCAAAGAAGCAGTAGAAGCTTTGTTTGGTGTAAAAGTCAAAGCTGTGAACACAACGATCACCAAAGGCAAAGTCAAACGGTTCAAAGGCCAAATCGGTCGCCGTAATGACGTGAAAAAAGCCTATGTGACGTTGGAAGACGGCAACGCAATCGACGTGACAACAGGTCTATAAGACTTCTGTTCATTGTCGGTCGTGTATCGATATAAACCCTCGCATGAAGGTGCGGGGGTTTTTGTATATATGATTACCGTAAGCTCTTCTATTGCGTTGAGTGCAGGGATGCTGTTTCGAATGAATTTTGCAGACCCAGCAAATCTTTGATTTGCGACGCGCCGACCGCCCCCATGGGCGGCGCGTTTCGCGCCACCCGCGGTCGACGTGGTGGCCTATATTTATTTGACTTTCCGTCATGCGATAGGGGTGGACACCCCCGCCAATCCCAACTATACGACATCAATCTTGTGCCCCTAGATTCGTCTGGGGGTATTTGATGTTATTCACTGGCCACCTTCGGGGGGCTTTACCAAAGACAAAGTTTTCTTTGTCGAACACACAAACGGAAGACAGAAAGCATGGCACTTAAGTCGTA
>RFZH01000131.1 GCA_009920815.1 Paracoccaceae bacterium | reverse complement strand
GATAACGGCATGGTCGCTGACCCAGCCGCCCATGGTCAAATAAGTCCGCAACAAAGGCGGAATTTGGCGAAGTGCAAGTTTGTCGTCACGCACATCGTTTGGCAGATCAGAAAATCGAACGATCTCGGGTGCTTTTACCCGTGGCGCAAGATGCGCTGGGGGGGCCGCTTTTTCCTGTAAATAGCGCAGCGCCGGCAGATACTCCAAAGGGTCGGTCCCAAAAAACGATGCACAGCCAAAGAGCATTCCGATAGCATGCGCATCAACAAATGCAGTCATGACCCCCCATGCAACGCGCAAAACATCACCGTCACGATGCGTTGGATCAATGCAAAACCGCCCCATCTCGGCCAAAGGTGACGCGAGATGCTGCATCACAGATAGATCATAAAACTGGGCTGAATAAGACTTGGACAGATCCTGCCCGCTTGGGAAATGACCAACACGAAAGGTACAGACAAGCCGACCGCTTTGACGGTGTTCTACGACAAAATGAAGATACTGCGCATCAAATTCGTCGCAATCAAGATCGGTGTCTGGGACGCGCCCAAAGGCCTTTGCCCGCAACTGCTGTGCTGCCCTGATCGTCATGGGGTCTGTTGCCTGATATGCGCTTAACCCGCCGCGATCAACGCGCAGCGAGGTGTTTGCCGGCGCGCCCGTCATCCCGCGCACCGCGACCAATCAACGAATAAACTGGCTGGCAGATGGGCCGCCGATCGTAGAAATCAAACGACGAATAAACCCAAGATCCGGCACAGAGGTTTCTGTGACGCGGTGTTCAAGTACGATCACTTCGCCGTTTTCAAGCCCGAATCTTTCGATATTTCTAACCACACCCTTGTCATCAAAGGACACTGCTACAACTTCGCGGGATATTTCTTCGGGTTTGAACATGCCAAGCTGTTTGAATTGTGATCTCACATAGTAATAGTTGCCATCCTTGACGGCCCCGAAAGTGGTTGGAACACCTAAGGTGTCATTCACGGTGTCGCGCGTATCAACACCTACAATCACGTTATCCAAATCTTCTTGCGGGGGGACATAGCCATGTGTGCGCATTTGGGCACTACAAGCGGCCAATCCAGCGCATAGAACAAAAGATAACGCAATCTTTCTGGATTTCATGAATTCCCGTTCCTCTTGTCTTGGCCGTCAATGGTCTTTATTCGGCTTGTAAACCATTCCGCTCGCGCATGAAAGGAACAAACGCATGTCAGTGTCCCCGTCGACCGATCATGTTTTAAAAGTCGCCGATTTGAACGAACGTCGCCCAATTTTGTTCGAAATTCAACCCGATGTGGCACAACTTCGCCAAATCGCGGATGACTTATCGCTTATCTCTTTGAAAAAATTGCGTTTCAAGGGAACTTTGGTCGCGCACGGTAAACGTGAATGGCTTTTGACTGCGACCCTTGGCGCCACGGTCCAGCAGCCTTGTGTCATCACCCTTGAACCTGTCACCACGCGCCTTGATACGCCGATCACCCGCCGCTTTATCCCCGAAGCACAGATTCGCTCGTCCAAAGAGGACGAAACCGAGATCGAGATGGAAAGCGACGAGACATTGGAACCGTTGGGCCATAATTTCGATTTGTGGTCAATCATGACAGAGGCGCTTGCCCTTGCGTTGCCGGATTATCCGCGTGCAGACGACGCCGCGCTGAATCAGACCGTATTTTCGGAAAAAGGGATAGCGCCAATGACCGATGACGATGTGAAACCCTTTGCCGGCTTGGCCGCTCTGAAAGAGAAAATGCAAAAAGAGGACGGAAAACCCTAATTCCCCTCTTGCTAATTCACAAATGATCGCTATTTTCGCGACTTCTTGCGAAATTAGGTTGTACATCGCTCGCATTTCGATATATGCGGCCCAGTACAAAAGATGGAAACATGGGACTGCGGTCCCGCATTAGATTGAGGTTGAGACCATGGCTGTCCAACAGAATAAAGTATCGAAATCCCGCCGCAACAATCGTCGCGCGCATGATTCATTGGTTGCTGCAAATCCGAACGAATGTTCAAACTGTGGCGAACTAAAGCGTCCACACCACGTTTGTGCGTCTTGCGGTCACTATGCCGATCGTGAAGTCGTCGCAATGGCCGACGAAGTCGAGCTGGACGAAGACGCAGCATAAGCTTGGTATCGCGCGCTTATGACAACCACCGAGACAGGTAAGACGTCCGTGGCGCAAAAGCGCATCGTACTAAGCATTGACGCCATGGGTGGCGATCATGGACCGGCGACCGTTGTCGCCGGTGTTGCTATGTCTGCAGCAAAAAACTCTGCTCTACACTTTCTAATCCATGGTCCCGAAGATGTGCTGGCACCTTTGGTGTCAAAGCGTCCAGAACTGTCAGAGCGTGTCACTATATGCCACGCAACCGACGTTGTCACGATGGATGACAAGCCCAGTCAGGTGTTACGCTCTGGCAAAAACACCTCGATGTGGTCGATGCTGGAAAGCGCGCGTTCGGGCGATGCAGCGGCCTGTGTTTCCTGTGGTAATACTGGTGCCTTGATGGCGATGAGCATAATCCGGCTGCGTCGGATCCCGGGTGTGGTACGACCAGCTATCGCAGTCTTGTGGCCTGCCCGCAGCGCAAGTGGGTTCAACATAATGCTTGATGTCGGGGCAGACATTCGCGCCGATGCCAAAGATCTTTTGCAATATGCATTGATGGGTGTCTCTTATGCACGCAACGGCTTAAACCTGTCGGTGCCCCGTGTCGGATTGCTGAATGTCGGCACCGAAGAACATAAAGGCCGCACGGAATTAAAAGAGGCACACGAGCTTATCGAAGCACAACAAAAGACCGCAGAATTTAATTTCGTGGGCTATGTCGAGGGCGGTGATATTCCCGGCGACGTCGCGGACGTAATTGTGACCGATGGTTTCACCGGCAATGTTGCGCTGAAAACGGGTGAAGGCACTGCAAAGCTTGTTGGCGATCTGTTGCGTGATTCTTACGGTCACTCGATCTGGTCCAAATTCGCGGGCCTTCTGTCGTTGGGCGTTATCAAGCGATTGAAAAAGCGCGTTGATCCCCGGCGGGTCAATGGTGGCGTGTTTCTCGGGTTGAACGGTACAGTGGTTAAATCACATGGATCCGCTGACGCGACGGGGGTTGCTGCGGCAATTCGCCTGGCCGCCCAGCTGGCCCAGTCACAATTCCAAGATAAAATCGCTGCACGGGTTGCATCCGTGGTTACCTTGGATCAAGATGATAAAAATTCGGGTACGGAAACGGACGCATGAGATGACGCCACGCGCAGTTGTAAGAGGCATTGGCCATTACCTTCCAAAACGGGTTGTTCCGAATTCTGATTTAGAAAAAACAGTTGATACGACGGATGAATGGATTGTGTCCCGCTCGGGCATCAAACAACGCCATTTCGCATCCGACGAGGAAACAACATCCTTTATGGCGACCCAAGCCGCCAAAGCCGCCCTAGCGGACGCAGGTCTTGAGCCTGATGATATTGACGCAATCATTGTTGCGACGTCGACGCCTGACCTAACCTTTCCATCCGCAGCAACAATGATCCAAGCGGGTCTGGGCATGACCCGCGGGTTTGCTTTTGATGTACAAGCGGTCTGTGCTGGATTTATTTTCGCGCTTGCAAACGCGAATGCACAGATTATTTCCGGTCAGGCAAACCGCGTTATGGTGATCGGGGCCGAAACATTTTCCAAACTGATGGATTGGACCGATCGCACGACATGCGTTTTGTTCGGCGATGGTGCAGGTGCGCTAATATTAGAGGCCGGCACGGGCAATGGCGATAAAAACGATCGTGGCATCTTAGCACTTGATCTGAATTCAGACGGATCACACCGTGACATTTTATATGTCGATGGTGGCGTCTCTAAGAATTCTGTTGGCTATTTGCGCATGGAAGGCAAAGAAGTATTCCGCCACGCGGTCGAAAAACTGGCCCAGACAGCAGAGACAGCAATGGCCAAGGCCAACGTTTCGGCCGACGATGTGGATTGGGTCGTGCCGCATCAGGCAAATATCAGAATTATCATGGGCACTGCGCGCAAAATGGGTGTGCCCGCCGAACGGGTCGTAACAACGGTTCAAGACCACGGCAACACCTCTGCGGCGTCGATTCCCTTGGCGCTTTCGGTGGCCAAAGCAAACGGGCAAATCAAAGAAAACGACCTAATTGTTACCGAAGCAATTGGCGGTGGTTTGGCTTGGGGCGCAGTTGTTCTGCGCTGGTGAACGGCAGAATCATAATTTTTTCATTAAATATTATCTACATAGGCCAATAACCTAACCAAATTTGTTGACAGGTTCGGTTGGGCGCGACACAATCGTCGCAAACAGGGAAACGTAATTATGTCTGAAAAAACTTTGACTCGTATGGACCTTAGCGAGGCCGTCTTTCGTGAGGTTGGACTTTCGCGGAACGAATCTTCTGACTTAGTTGAGACAGTGCTACAACATATGAGCGATGCTTTGGTGAATGGTGAACAGGTCAAGATTTCATCGTTTGGTACGTTTAGTGTTCGCGATAAAAATGAACGCGTCGGCCGAAACCCTAAAACCGGCGAAGAGGCACCTATCCCGCCACGACGTGTTTTAACATTTCGCCCGTCGCACCTCATGAAAGATCGCGTCGCTTCAGGAAAAAAATCCTAAGCGAAAGGTAAAGATTGATGGCTAAATCTGCTGATGCATTTCGCACCATTAGCGAAGTTGCAGAATGGTTGGATATACAACCGCATGTCTTGCGGTTTTGGGAAAGCAAGTTTAGCCAAATCAAACCGACCAAACGCGCGGGTGGGCGCCGATATTACCGGCCAAAGGACATGTTGTTCATCGGTGGTTTGAAAAAGCTGCTGCACGAGGATGGAATGACCATCAAGGGCGCGCAAAAGCTAATCCGTGAACGCGGTGTGGGTTATGTTGCGGAACTGTCCCCCCCACTCGAAGATGGACTAGAGGCAGACACAGACGTCGCCCCCGTGTCAACGGTTGCACCACAACAGCAGATCGTGGATGCCCCATCAGGCTCTGAAGACAACACGCCACCAGCCGAGATAATTTCTGTTGCTCCACAGGAAAATGTCATTCAACTTGCGGCCTCCCAGCCAGAACCAAACCAGATGCCTAAAGCCGCGCCAAAGATGCGGCCAACCCAACCAGAGCAGTTTGATTTGTTTGGCACCCCCGCACCATCGCCCCAAGCGCCGCAAACAAATATTTTCTCTGATATATCGGTTGATCCATCCTTTGATGCGCTTATGACGGCGCTGTCGGATGTCTCGTTGGTGCGTTCAAAACTTGGCCAAAATGGCGATGATATTTTGGCCCAAGCCCGCGCAATCCTAGACCAACGTAAGCAATAGACAAAGAAATCCACGAAATGTACATTTTGTCCTTGTCCTTGCCGCAAAAAAAAGTAAGACAGTCAACATATCATCGGGCTATAGCGCAGTCTGGTAGCGCGTCCGTCTGGGGGACGGGAGGTCGTAGGTTCGAATCCTGCTAGCCCGACCATCAAAATCGCCTGTGGCCAATGGCCTCGGGCGTTTTGTTTATCTGGGCCCACGAAAAGGGAAATAATATGACAGGTGTATTACCCAACCAACACATCACCAAAATGATTGAGACGGGCCAGATCATTGGATCACCTGCGGTCATCGACGCGCAAATCCAACCTGCCAGCCTAGATTTGCGGTTGGGTACCAAAGCATGGCGCGTGCGTGCCTCATTCCTTGCGGGCAATGGACGCAAGGTGATTGATCGTTTGTCAGATTTTGAAATGCACCAAATCGACCTGTCACAAGGTGCGGTCTTGGAAAAGGGCTGCGTTTATGTTGTCCCTTTGATGGAGGGTTTGGCCCTGCCCGCCCATATAAATGCGGTCGCAAACGCCAAAAGCTCAACCGGGCGATTGGATCTATTGACCCGTGTGATCACCGACGACGGCACCGAATTTGATCGTATCCCTGCAGGCTATACTGGCCCACTTTATGCAGAGATCTGCCCCAGATCCTTTTCGGTCTTGGTGCGCCCCGGTATGCGATTGAATCAAATACGTTTTCGCTCTGGTCAATCTGTTTTGACCGATGCTGAATTGGCCGCGCTCCACGCCTCTGACACATTGGTGTCAGGTGACGCAGTGATTGGCGACGGTCTTGGTTTTTCTGTTGACCTGCGCCCTGAAACTGGGGATTTGGTTGGCTATCGCGCCAAACCGCATACAGGTGTTATCGATCTGGATCGCATTGGATTTTATGATCCCCGCGATTATTGGGAGGAAATTCATTCCACCGACGGACAGATCATCCTGGATCCAGGCGCATTCTATATCCTCGTAAGCCGCGAAGCGGTTCATATCCCGCCAAGCTATGCTGCTGAAATGGCGCCATTTTTGGCGATGGTCGGGGAATTCCGTGTTCATTATGCAGGCTTTTTTGATCCAGGCTTTGGCCACAGCGCCGCAGGCGGCGCAGGGTCGCGCGGTGTGTTGGAAGTCCGCTGCCACGAGGCGCCGTTTGTCTTGGAGCATGCGCAGGTGGTGGGGCGTCTGGTCTATGAACGCATGAGCGAAGTCCCAACCCAATTATACGGCGCAGGGATCGCGTCCAATTACCAAGGTCAAGGTTTAAAGCTGTCAAAACATTTCAAGGTTTGAACCGTGTAATCCCAATTTTTCAGGATCGGTAACAC
>RFZH01000014.1 GCA_009920815.1 Paracoccaceae bacterium | reverse complement strand
AAGACATCGAACGGTTGATGCAAAATTCAGGGATCATTCGCCATCGTGGCAAAATCGCAGCGACGATTTCAAATGCTAAGGTTTGGTTGGACATCGAAGCCGCGCAAGGTTTTGCAAACTATGTATGGTCTTTTGTGGATTTTGCCCCAATCATAAACACTCCCCAGCGGGTCCAAGATGTGCCCGCTGTGACACAGACGGCGATGATTTTGTCAAAAGACTTGAAAAAACGCGGTTTCAAATTTTGCGGCCACACTATCATCTATGCCTTCATGCAGGCGTCAGGCTTGGTTTGCGACCATGTTATCGACTGTGCATGTCACCCCCAAAACCAAGTCTAGTGATTTTTGCTGAATTGACTAAGGTTTCGAATGTGTTTAATTCATATTTGAAACTAAACTGATTGGTTCAAAATGCAACATTCCCCACAACCTAAAATGCGTGGCACCCCTGCGCTTGTTATTGGTTCAGTTGCTTTATTATTGCTTCTTGCCGCGCTTGATCAGACCATCGTTTCAACCGCGCTGCCCACTATTGTTGCCGATTTGGGGGCACTGGAAAAATTGTCTTGGGTGGTCACATCTTATATCCTTGCCTCGACTGTTTCAGCGCCACTTTATGGCAAATTGGGTGATCTTTATGGCCGCAGATTAATGGTCTATTTTTCGGTTGGCTTGTTCCTAATCGGATCTATCGCTTGTGCCTCGGCATATACCATGGATGCGTTAATTTGGGCGCGCGCCTTACAAGGACTGGGCGGCGGTGGTCTATTCGTGCTTGCGTTGGCTGTTGTCGGTGATGTCGTACCGCCACGTGAACGTGGAAAGGTGCAGGGCGTCTTTGCTGCGATTTTTTCTGCCTCAAGCGTGATTGGACCTTTGCTGGGCGGATGGTTTGTCGAATATCTTAGCTGGCACTGGATATTCATGGTCAATATTCCACTTGGCCTATTAGCGGTCATTGGTTTTACAGTTGGATTTGAACCGCGGGGGGAACGTGTACATCATAAGATTGATTGGCTGGGCGCAATGACTTTGTCTGTCGCGCTTGCCACGCTTACGTTGTTTACCAGCATGGGCGGGCATGATGTAGAATGGACGTCAGGTATTGCCATTGGACTGTTTACTGCATCAATTTTGGCAACCCTTTTGTTCATCTGGGTCGAAACGCGTGCTTCAGAACCTGTGTTACCGCTGCACCTGTTTCGTAACAACGTGTTTACAACAACGTCGCTGATCAGCCTTATCACGGGTGCGGCGATGATTGGCACGATCACGTTTTTGCCAATCTACTTACAAATCGCAATGGGTGCATCGCCAACAGTTTCTGGATTATTGTTGGTTCCCATGACCCTTGGGATTATTTCGACATCAACGTTTTCAGGGCGTTATATGGGGCGAACAGGCAAGTACAAGCGTTTGCCAATCGCCGGGATGACTTTGTTGGCCATTGGATCAATCTTGTTGTCTCAGCTTGATGTCGATACGTCACGCTGGACTTTTGGTGTGTCTTTGTTGGTCTTTGGTTTTGGCATGGGATTTATTTTCCCTGTAATTACGACCGCGGTTCAAAACGCAGTGCCGCGCGAACATCTTGGTACAGCTACGGCGTCCGGTGTGATGTTCCGTCAAATTGGAGGATCGGTTGCGGTCGCTATGTTCGGAACAATTTTTGCCGTGCGATTGGCTGATGGTCTCCCACAGGGTATGACACTTAGCGCGGGTGAGCTTGGGCCAGCTGCCTTGGTCGGCATGCCGCTAGAGGTACGTGACGCGATCGCGAGCTCTGTCGTGAATGCGTTAAGCCCGATTTATGTGATTGTAATTTGCATGGTGGTGCTTGGGTTAGGTGTCGCACTTAAGATGAAAGAGGTGCTGTTAACCAACCGCATGGTGCCTAAAGCAGAGTGATTGCCGTTTCCGAATCGGTCTTGCGCAAATATGAACTTAAATCCAAGGTAGCCTTACTGCTATTACGTTAATGCATAGGGGCCTTATGGACAATTGGGACGAAGTGAAAACCGCCTACCATGTTGCACGTTTGGGGACAGTCTCGGCGGCTGCCGAGGTGTTAGGTGTCCATCATGCGACAGTTATTCGCCATATTGACGCCCTTGAAACACGACTTGCGGTAAAGTTATTTCAACGCCACGCGCGCGGGTATACCCCCACCGAGGCGGGGCAAGATCTGATGCGCGTTGCGCAAGCCACCGAGGATCAGTTCAGTCAGTTGTCCAGTCGACTGATCGGGCAGGGCGAAGGTGTAAGTGGCGAAATAGTTGTTACCTCGCTTGCGGTTTTGGCTCCTGTCTTATCAGAACCGATTAAAACATTTCGGGACGCATTTCCCGATGTTCGGGTGCGTTTTCTGACGGACGAGCGTTTGTACCGCCTAGAATATGGCGAAGCGCATGTCGCTATCCGCGCTGGCAGCCCGTCGCAGGATTTGGATAATATCGTCCAACCGCTAATGTCATGGAGTGTCGGATTGTTTGCCCATCCAGATTACATTGCAGCGCATGGTCATCCAGAAACAACTGATGCGTTCGTGAACCATAAATTTGTGGTGTCCGACGACATGGACGCACGTGCCCCGTTTTTCAAGTGGTTGATGCAATCTGTGGCCCGTGACCAGTTGGTTTTCCGGGGCTCGGATCCATTGTCACAGATGTCTGCAATTTATCATGGCATGGGCATTGGTTTCCTAGATCGCGATTGGGGCACGATGTTGGGTTTGACCGAAGTGATGCCCCAACAAGATGATTGGATGTCCAAGATCTGGATCGTGACCCATGTTGATTTGCATCGAACAAACAAAGTTCAAGCTTTGGTTCAACATCTTAAGTCATGGGCAAAGGAAAGAGAGACCAAATGACCGACGCCATGAAGGGCCATCTGGCCATGCTGCTGTTTTCGGCGCTGGTGTCAGGGTCATTTTCACTTGGCGTGATGGTTGCCAATGATATTGCACCCATGGCAATGACGAGTGCGCGATTTGGATTGGCTGCTGTGATTGTTGGCATACTAGCGGTTCTGAGCGGCGGATTAAAGAGACAGGCATTTGTTGCGCCGTGGCGCTATGTTGCGACCGGTGGCGCATTTGCATTTTATTTTGTGATGATGTTTTACGGGTTGCGTACCGCCCAACCCGTGTCAGCCGCAGCAGTTTTTACGCTGATCCCTTTTATGAGCATGATCATAGGCGCGATAGCGTTAGGCCAACATCCAAACAAGCGAATGATTATTGCGCTGGCGCTAGGGGCGGTTGGTGCGTTGTGGGTTATTTTCCGTGCTGATCTAGCGCTATTTTTAAAATTTCAATTTGGCCGCGGCGAGGCGTTGTATTTTGTAGGCTGTGTCGCGCACGCATTTTTGCCGATCTTATTCAAAGCAACAAACCGGGGTGAAAATGGATTTGTTTCGACCTTTGGCATGTTGCTGGGTGGTTCGGTGGTGCTTTTGATCTTTGGCGGCTCTGATATAATGGCGACCAATTGGGGCGCAATGCCTGGGCGTGTGTGGTGGGTATTGCTGTATCTGGCAATTTTCGCGTCCACAATTACGTTTATTTTGCTTCAGTATGGGTCAATGCGCCTGCCCGGGGCAAAGGTAATGGCTTATTCCTATTTGACACCGACATGGGTTCTATTGTGGGAAATTGGGTTTGGCCATGTCGTCCCGCCTGTCATGATATTGGTCGGCATTGGCCTAAGTTTTGGTGCAGTATTGATTTTGCTTAAGGACTGAACGGTCGATCCAACGTTGACGACAAAAATTGTTCAAACGCATCAAGATCGATTGCCTCAAATTGCCCAAAGCTTTGCATCCATATTGACGCAGCACGCATAGCATCAGGTTCCAATTTACACCATTTAACCCGCCCACGCTTTTCTTGGGAAATCAGTCCCGCCTTTGTCAAAATGGCCAAATGCTTGGAAATCGCAGCAAGCGACATATCATAGGGATCAGCAACATCTGTCACCGCCATGTCATCTTCTAATAACATGACAAGTATCCCACGCCGTGTTGGGTCAGCTAATGCCGCAAAGACTAGGTCAAGTTTATCATCCATACGTTCTAGGAACCAGCTTGGAGGACGCGGGTCAATGACTATTTTCTGTCTTGCCGTCTAAACATTTGCGAAAGCCTGCGATGACGGTTGCGTATAAATCCAGATAGGCGTTGCTGTGATTTGTTCCATCACCGAATATGGGCGAGACGTCAAAAGTGGGAATATTAAAACCCCGCGCGAATTGTTCCGCAACCTTAGACGGTTCATTGGGATCAACGATGATGCACAAAGGTGGGCTTGTTTCCAATATCGTTTCAAGTTCGACGATTTCTTTGACCGAAGGTGCCTGAGCAAACGCATTTGAAAAAATTATTTTTTCTGCGTGGCCGAAATCATGTAGCGCATATTGAAACGCGTCATGTGAAAATCCGATGACCGTATCGTGGTCGATTTTGGGGGCGTTCAAGGTAAACGTGTCCACCGCAGCACTAAAGGCGTCCAGATTGGTGTCAAATGACGCTCTATGTTGTGGGGCACGGTTGTTGAATTGATCTGCAATGTGCTGGGCCCAACGTTTTGCATTTTCCGCCAAAAGCCACATATGGGGATCGATTGCTGTTTGATGCGCGTCATGGTCGTGGTCATCGTCATGTTCATGTGTTTGAGAAAGCTCAAAGTGAACAGTGTTCTGAATGTTTTCGCCGATGATTATATCACTATTGGGTGCAATGGATTCAATTCTTTCGACCAAACCGGGCAGCAAGGACGGACCAGACAATATGATGATATCGGCCGTTTCGATCGCTTTGATGTTACTTGGCTTTAAGTTGAAATGATGAGCCGACGCCCCATTTTCGATCAATTGTTCGATGTGGACATGCTCTGCACCAATCGCGCTTGCGATGCCTGTCATAGGCGCAATATCTGTAACGATGTTTAGAGTTTGTGCGCTGGCCGTTCCTGAAATAACTGTTGCAAGCATCAGCATTTTGAACATTTTGTTTTCCTTTGACATTGATACTGATCGCAGATATTCGTTATGTTATAACATGTCAAGTTTGAGAGGGCGCGATATGGTAAATTCAGCAGCATTCGCAAAACACGATCATACCAAATGTGTTGCACAGGGGTTAAAAACGGCATCCTCATTATGTGACGCCCGCAGGGCACGCATGACGCCCATCCGCCGACGCGTCCTTGAAATTTTGTTGGCAGAACACAAAGCTATGGGTGCTTATGATGTGTTGGAACGGCTAAGGCGAGACGGTTTGGCCGATAAGCCGCCAGTGGCCTACCGCGCCTTGAATTTTTTGGTTGAGCAGGGCTTGGTGCACCGTGTTGAAAAGTTGAATGCTTATGTTGCCTGTGATAACCCGCAAGCGCAGCACCAGCCGATGTTTTTGATCTGTGATACATGCCAACATGTGGCGGAACGGCAAAATAATCTTGTCGAGGATCTGGGCACAGTGATTGACGCTGAAAGCGGTTTTCAGGTTCAAAAAATGGTGTTTGAGGCGCAGGGCCTTTGCCCAAGCTGTCAAAGGGTGGAATAATGTCCGTGTTGATTACCTTGCAAGATGTGACCGTGCAATATGGCGCGTCGCCTGTTCTTGAACATGTGAACCTAAAAATCAAACATGGTGAAATTGTTACGATTGTTGGCCCAAATGGATCTGGTAAGTCATCTCTTTTACGTGTCTTGACCGGTGCATTGGCGCCAAGAACAGGTACCCGCTTGCACGCGGCTGGTTTGAAGATTGGATATGTGCCGCAAAAATTAATGTTAGATCACACGTTTCCGATCACTGTACGGCGCTTGCTAGACGTTCCTTGGCCTATTTCAACAAAAGATGCCCAAGCAGTGTCTGAATTGACTGGTATTTCTCAGTTGTGGGATCAGCAAATTTCGACGCTCTCGGGCGGACAGTTGCAGCGGGCTTTGTTGGCGCGTGCCATTGTGGGGCGCCCAGATATTCTGATGTTGGACGAACCAACGCAGGGCCTTGACCAACCGGGTGCCGCTGCGTTTTATCAGCTAATCGCGGACCTGCGCGATGCATTAGGATGTGCCGTTATTATGGTCAGTCATGACCTGCATGTCGTGATGAGCGCGTCCGATCGTGTTATCTGTCTAAACGGTCACATTTGTTGCGAATAATAAGAGCAGCTTTGGCCGGTATCGGTGTCGCTGTTGTGTCTGGAGTTTTAGGATGTTTTATCGTCTGGAGACGCATGGTCTATTTTGGCGATGCCTTGTCTCACGCATCTATTTTGGGCGTTGCTTTGGCGATGGCATTTGGTGTTTCCATATACATCGGCGTGGCTGGTATCGCCGGTGCCATTGCCATTTTGCTGGTTGTTTTGACATCAAAGTGGCAATCCATGGATACAATTTTAGGCGTCGTGGCACATAGCTTTTTAGCAGTCGGCCTGATTGCAGCCTCGGTGTTTGGAACGGGCGTTTCAATCGAGGCTATTTTATTCGGGGATATTCTGGCTGTGACTTGGTCAGACGTCGCTTTGATTTGGTGCGGTGTCGTTGCAATCCTCGGGATCGTGGCCGCACGATGGCGGAATTTTATCGTTGCAACGGTTTGTGACGATTTGGCCGCGTCGGTTGGGGTCCGCGTTAAGCTTGAGCAGTTTATTCTCACACTGTGTTTAGCGATTGTTGTTGGGGTTGCATTGAAAACGGTCGGCGCATTATTGATTACGGCGTTTTTGATAATTCCAGCGGCTGCAGCGCGCAGTTTTTCAAAAACACCAGAGCGGATGGCGGCTGTCGCAAGTGCGATTGGCGGTGTTGGTGCCTTGGGGGGATTGGTTGCATCATATGAATTGGACTGGCCAGCCGGTCCCGCAATGGTCGCGATTTGTGCGCTAATATTTGTTGTATCGCGTTTGCGATTGCGGGCTGATGTTTGACGCTAATGCGCTTGGCCCCAGCTAACGTACCTAAGGTTGAGGCCGTAGTTGAAACAAGAACGTGTTGCCGTCGGGCGTTTCCAAGGTCGCGCCATCAGACGTGATGGTTCGATGTGATACTGTTTGTAATTGCTGCAGAAATTCACTTTCCAGCTGCAGCAAGTCGCAGGCCATTCTGGTGCTTGCAATCGGTCCAATCGCGACATTGCTTTCATCAAAGCTGATGGTGGCATGAAACCTATTACAATGCGCACGCCCAGTGATCTCGGTGTCGGTTAGCGTTACGGCGATTTGTTCGATTGAGACGCCGTTCCACTCCGTCAGGCTAAGCATACTCGCCATATCGGATGTATCGTTTGACGATGTTTGTGTTCCGCAGGACGACAGTGTGACAATCAACGCCGCGGCGCGTAATAAATATGGCATGCTTCCCTCTTGCGAAAAGCATGCCCTATCGATAGGCCAAGATCAATGGCCTGTTGTTAATCTAACAGGCGACGAGCGATAACTTGCGCTTGAATTTCGGCGGCACCTTCAAAGATATTGAGGATGCGCGCATCACATAAAATGCGACTGATGGTGTATTCCAATGCAAACCCATTGCCGCCATGGATTTGCAAGCCATTATCCGCAGCGGCCCATGCAACACGTGCACCCAATAGTTTGGCCATGCCTGCCTCTAGATCGCAACGACGGTCATTGTCTTTTTCAAAGGCGCTGAAATACGTCAACTGGCGCGCGACCATGATTTCAACAGCCATCATGGCAAGTTTATTGGCGACCCGAGGGAAATTAATTAACGACTTACCAAATTGTTTGCGATCAATCGCATATTGCATTGAAACATCAAGCGCGGATTGGGCGACCCCAACAGCCCGTGCAGCGGTTTGGATACGCGCACTTTCAAAGGTTTGCATCAGTTGCTTGAACCCTTTGCCTTCTTCCCCGCCAAGCAGATTTTCGCCTTTGACGTGGAAATTATCAAAGCCAAGCTCGTATTCTTTCATCCCACGATAGCCAAGCACTTCGATTTCGCCGCCAGACATTCCGTCGGTGGGAAAGGGTGTTTCATCAGTGCCGGGTGTTTTTTCTGCTATAAACATTGATAGACCGCGGTGATCGGTGCTGTCGGGATTGGTGCGCGCCAAAAGCGTCATGATGTGGGTACGCGCCGCATGGGTGATCCATGTTTTGTTACCGGTGACTTTGTAATCACCATTTTCGTCACGCACCGCACGCGTGCGCAACGACCCTAGATCTGACCCTGTATTCGGTTCGGTAAAAACCGCCGTTGGCAAGATCTCTGCACTTGCGATTTTCGGCAGCCATTTTGATTTTTGTTCGTCCGTCCCACCACACAAAATCAGTTCAGCGGCAATTTCGGATCGCGTACCCAATGATCCGACGCCGATATATCCACGCGACAATTCTTCGGATACAACCGCCATGGATGCCTTGGATAATCCAAAACCACCAAGATTTTCGGGTATCGTCAATCCAAATACACCCAGTTCGGCCAGTTCATTTATGATCTCAAGAGGAATCAATTCATCCTTGAGATGCCACTCATGTGCGTGTGGAATGACCTTGTCTATGGAAAACTTGCGGAATTGTTCGCGGATCATTTCCAATTCTTCGTCAAGGCCGCTGTGTCCAACGGTGATATTTGCCGACTGTTCCTGCATCAGATCAACCAGACGCAAGCGGGCCGCTTGAGTGTTGCCTTTGTGCATGAGAATGCGCACTGCGTCAGTCTGTGCTGTTAGAATATCGGATACATCAAGGCCATATTCATGGGGGCGTACGATTTCGCCTTGGCTCATGGGAATTCCGCCAAAGATGTGGTTCAAATACTCACCAAAAGCGATTTGAAGGATGAGTGTTTCAATCTCGCCGAACGTGCCTTGATCGCTAAGTGTTTGCGCCCACTTGTCCATTTGGCGCAACGATTCGACGTAGGTTGCAAGCCAAGCGACAGCATGTGCTGCGGTTTGATTTTCCTCGATCAAAGATGCGTTAATTCGTCCCTCGACACTTACCTTGTTGCGCAGATTTTCCTGAGCGGTGTTCAGCAAGATTTGCACTGGTTCAATCGCTTGGGCGGTTAGGGTCGTCAGGTCAGCGAGGATAGTACTATTTGTCATTTCGATACTTTGTCCGTCATGTGCCATGAATCACGTCCTTTCATTCGTCGCGACAGTGATAGGCATTTTGCAGTTGCAGCGCAACAAAAATGCGCATTTTTTATAAATTTTGTTCTAAAATTACGTGACGAAATTTTGCAGCGCAGCATTGCAGACTATGCTATTGCGGCACCACTATGGATAATTTGATTCATCTTTCGAGCACGGGACAGTGGGTTTACGTTTTGTCCGTCGCTTTGTGTGCGGGCCTTGTAAAAGGCGTCGTTGGGTTTGGCATGCCACTGGTTTTTATCTCAGGTCTTAGTCTGATTTTGCCGCCTGAGATTGCACTTGCGGGGCTGATTATTCCAACCGTTTTTTCAAATTTTAGCCAAGCACTGCGCCAAGGGCTGCATGCTGCGATTGCATCGATTTCCAAGTTTCGATGGTTTCTGTGCGTCGGTGGGCTATTCCTAATTTCTAGTACTCAATTAACCGCGCTTGTTCCTGGTGGGATATTTCTGGGTGCGTTGGGAGTTTTAATCGTAGCATTTTCTGCAATGCAATTGGTCGGTGTTAGAATTCCCGTTCATAAGTCCCCGCGAAAAGCCGAAATTACCATGGGGGCTATCGCTGGATTCATTGGGGGCATGTCTGGGGTGTGGGGGCCACCGACGGTGGCGCTTTTAACGGCACTTGAGACAGAAAAAAAGGAACAGATGCGGATACAGGGCGTTATTTATGGCCTAGGTGCTATTGCACTGACCGTTGGTCATTTGTTCTCTGGAATATTAAATACAACCACAGCGACCTTTTCGGCTGTGTTGGTATTGCCTGCAATGATAGGCCTACGCCTTGGAATGGCGTTGCAAGATCGAATTGATCAGACCACATTCAAACGTGCAACGCTGTGTATTCTTTTGGTGGCCGGCCTTAACCTAGTTAGACGCGCCTGGATTGGTTAGCGGATCGGTGGCAAAATCGCCCGCGTTAGACTGCAATCGCGGATGACATCTTGGCCGCAGGGAACCGGTTCTAGCGTTTTTGACAAGCAAATACGCACTTCTTGGATCCACTCTTTTTTACAGGTTACAGTGATCATGTCTGGTTCAAGCGCCGGATTTGCCTTTATAAAGGCCTCTTCGATCACCGCAGCTGGAAGTCGGACTGGTTTATCTAGCTTTCGAAATACCGATGGGCGGACAATCGAATTGTACGCCAAACGCGAGAGATCAAGATAGTCTTGGCCATCTAAATCGGTACAAGATCCGTGTTTTTTCCATTGATGCCATGCCAAACCAGAGCTGCCCATAATATCCATCATTTCATTGGTTGCCCGCCGCGACGGTGGATATTTTATGGTCTGGCAATACGAAGGATAGCCGCGATGAAATTGGGGCCAAAGGCCATGCAGGCTCCAACCAAAATCTTTGTCAGGGCTGCATTGTTCAGATTTTTTTGCGTCGCCTTCGATAGCGCACCAACTGGGTGACCAGCTAAGGGCCAAAACATAATAATCAAAGTCGTTGGCCATCGCAGGGCGCATGCCCGCGACTAGACCAAGGGCTAAAATGAACCACCGCATTCGCTCTTCCCTTTCTTATTTAAAACCTGTATAGACCTTCGCAAGTTCCCCGACAATGGAAACCCGCCTTGTAAAAAGGCCGCCTGCAAGGCAGGCAACGGGGAAGTTTTGTGAAGGAGTATTATGATGTCTAAACCCATTATGGCACGCGCGACTGCGGTGTGGTTGGTTGACAATACAACGCTGACGTTCAAGCAGATTGCTGATTTTGTTGGGATGCATGAACTTGAAATCCAAGGAATCGCAGATGGTGATGTCGCCGTCGGTGTCAAAGGCTTTGATCCAGTTTCGAACAATCAGCTGACCCAAGAAGATATCGACAAAGGCGAAGCGGATCCACTGCACAAGCTAAAATTAAAATTCAACCCAGCAGCCGTTGGCGAAGAAAAGCGCCGCGGGCCGCGGTATACTCCATTGTCAAAGCGTCAGGATCGACCAGCGTCAATCTTATGGCTGGTTAAGTTCCATCCTGAGCTGTCTGATGGCCAGATTTCGAAATTGATCGGTACCACAAAGCCGACGATCCAAGCGATCCGCGAACGCACCCATTGGAACATCGCAAATATCACACCGATCGATCCAGTTGCCTTGGGCCTGTGTCGTCAGTCTGAGCTGGATCAAGCTGTTCAAAAAGCAGCGTCGAAACGCGCGGCTGATGGAAATGTCATGTCAGACGATGAACGTCGTAAACTGGTCAGCACTGAGCAGTCCCTTGATATGCCTGCAGAGCCAAAGATTCCGACGGCGATTGAAGGGCTTGAAGCGTTTACTTTGCGCGACGATGACGAAGACACGACATCCGATAGTGATTACCTTGATGCAGATAGCTTCTTCAACCTTCCAGGGGATGAGGATGACCAACCCGAAGTATAAAGTAATGAACTTATCCGACTTAAATGTCGGGGTACTTTGTGGAGATGGACTATGAACGTAGCCGTAATGCCGGAAGGGGCTGTCCCCTTCTCTTTTCAAGACTATTTGATGGACGAAATTCGCACACGCCGCTTTGAACGCCCCACTTTGGTGTTAAGCCGCGAAGCGGTCCGCTATCAGTATCGTGCGCTTTCCTCTGGCTTGGGGCGTGCGCATATTCACTATGCAGTCAAGGCAAACCCACAGCGTGAAGTGCTGGAAACCTTGGTCTCTGAAGGTTCTCGTTTTGATGCCGCATCACGTGGTGAGATCGAGTTGTGTCTATCATTGGGCGCAAAGCCAGAACATATTTCCTTTGGAAATACGATTAAACGCGCAACTGATATTGCGTTTGCACATTCTGTCGGGATTAAACTTTTCGCAGTTGACGCTGAGGCCGAGCTAGAAAAAATCGCTGCACATGCGCCACAGGCGCGTGTTTATATTCGCCTTTTGGTTGGTGCGACAGGCGCAGATTGGCCGCTTTCACGCAAATTTGGATGCACTCCATCAATGGCGTTGCCATTGATGGAACGTGCGGTAGAGTTGGGATTAAAGCCTGTTGGCTTGTCGTTCCATGTTGGGTCGCAGACCCGCACCGCACACATGTGGCGCGATACATTAGACCAGGTGGCAGCGGTCTGGCGTGATGCACAAGATGCCGGTTTTGGATTGTCATTGATCAATATCGGTGGTGGTTTTCCCGCGGCCTACGAATATGAGGTTGAGGCGCCCAACGCCTATGCCGCCCAAGTCATGGATATGGTGAATGACCGCTTTGCCGACGCAACATATGTCATGGCGGAGCCAGGTCGAGGTATGGTTGCTGAGGCAGGTGTGATCGCCGCCGAAGTTCTGTTAGTGTCACGTAAATCGGATGATGATCTGCATCGCTGGGTTTATTTAGATATAGGTAAATTCTCAGGCTTGGCAGAAACCATGGACGAAGCCATCCGGTATTCGTTCGTCACAGACAAGGATCATCAAGACATGACCCCGTGTATTGTGGCTGGGCCAAGTTGCGATAGTGCGGACGTGCTTTATGAAAAGCGCCCCGTCTTGTTGCCCAATGGTTTGGCGGCTGGTGACAAGGTTATGATTAAGTCTTGCGGTGCATATACGACCACGTATTCATCAGTTTGTTTCAACGGTTTTCCCCCGTTGGACGTTTTGGTTTTGTGATAAAACAGTTCGGGGGATTGGGGCTCTGCCCCAAACCCCGGGATATTTTCAGGACAGAAAATGAACGTGTTTTGTCTTTATTCACTCAAAGTTTGCGTCGTGCTGTTAGTGCAGCTGTAATTGTACCATCATCAAGATAATCAAGTTCGCCGCCAATCGGGACACCCTTTGCCAAGGTTGTCACAGAAACAGATGGATCCATTTGGTCGGCGATGTAGTGTGCCGTTGTCTGTCCCTCGATTGTGGCGTTTAGGGCGAGAATGACCTCTTGTATGTTTTCGGTTGTGACACGATCGACCAACTTAGGAATGCGCAGGTCGTCGGGGCCGATACCGTCCAGCGCAGAGAGTGTGCCGCCTAATACATGGTAGCGCCCTTTGAAAACATTCGCGCGTTCCATTGCCCAAAGGTCTGCGACATCCTCAACGATGCACATTTCGCCGTTTTCGCGTTGAGTGTCCGAGCAAATGGAGCAAATATGATCTGTTTCGATGTTCCCGCAATTCAGGCATTCTTTTGCTGTTTCGGCAACTAAGCGCATTTGATCGGCAAGTGGCGATAACAAGACCGCGCGCTTGCGGATCATATGAAGCACCGCACGCCGCGCAGACCTTGGGCCTAGGCCGGGTAGCTTCGCCATCATCGTGATCAGTTGATCGATGTCCGTTGGATGTGTCATCCGCTAAAACGGTAATTTCATCCCGGCGGGCAAGCCAAGGCCCTCGGTCAACTTTTGCATTTCTTCTGCGGCGCGTTCAGTAGCTTTTTGTTGGGCATCTTTGACGGCGGCCACAATTAAATCCTCGACGACCTCTTTGTCATCTGCGTTGAAAATGCTTGGATCAATATCAAGCGATTTTAGGTTGCCTTGGGCGGAACATGTCGCTTTGACCAAACCTGTTCCAGCTTCTCCAACAACCATAATATTGTCCATGTCACCCTGCATTTGGGTGTATTTATCCTGCATTTCTTTTGCAGCTTTCATCATTTTCGCCATATCACCCATGGCGCCTAATCCTTTGAACATCCTGTGCTCTCCTATTCTTCTTCGAATGGATCCCATTCGTCTTCGACCTCTGGCAGAGCCTCGGATTGGGCAACTGCAGCCAGATCTTTTTGGGTTTTTATAGTTGTGATTTTAGCCTTGGGAAAGGCATTGACGACGGCCTGTACCAATGGGTGTGCAAGCGCCGTTTCTTTCAATGCAAGCTCGGCCGCATCTTTGACCTGTGCAATGGTGTCGCGCCCACCTGTGTTTACAACAGAGACCGCCCATCTTTGACCTGTCCACGTCTGTAGCCGGCTGCCAAGGCGCTGTGCCAGGTCATGCGGTGCATTTTCTGCCGGTTCAAATTCGATGCGGCCAGGTTGATATGATACCAGTTTTATACCTGTCTCAACTTCGACAAGCAATTTTACATCGCGCTGGGCGCGCACCAATTCGACGACGTGTTCAAAAGTGGCATAATAGCTTAAAGCGTTGGGTTGCGATGCAAGCGCAACAACAGCTGCCCCTGATGACATCGTTTGACCGCCAGACGGATTTGAGCCCATGTTTTGTGAAGAAACCGATGGTGTTGTAAAGTTTGATGCATTTTGATGTGACATGCCGCCGTTCGTTGGGGGTGGTGGCGGAACATCCTGTAGGCGTTTCACCAATTCCTCTGGCGATGGTAAATCAGCGACGTGGGTCAACCGGATAATTGCCATCTCTGCTGCCATCATTGCATTGGGAGAAGAGGCTACTTCGTCAAGAGCTTTGAGCAGCATTTGCCACATCCGGGTAAGCACCCGCATCGATAATGCATTGGCAAGGGCAACGCCACGGGTGCGTTCATCGGGGGAAATTGTTGGATCTTCTGCTGAATTGGGCGTTATTTTTACAACTGAAATCCAATGCGTAATCTCGGCCAGATCGCGGATCACTGCCATGGGGTCGGCGCCATCTGAATATTGGGACCCCAACTCGTTCAGCGCCGCAGCCGCGTCGCCGCGCATGATCATGTCAAACAAATCCATTACGCGGCCACGATCAGCTAGGCCAAGCATTGCGCGCACTTGGTCGGCTGTTGTTTCCCCCGCGCCATGACTTATCGCTTGGTCGAGCAACGAGGTTGCATCGCGCGCTGAACCTTCTGCTGCTCGGGTGATCAAGGCCAATGCATCATCTGTGATTTCAGCATTTTCTGCCGCCGCAATTTTTCGCATCAGCGCGATCATAACCTCTGGTTCGATCCGGCGCAGATCAAACCGTTGACAGCGTGACAAAACCGTTACAGGGACTTTTCGGATTTCTGTGGTCGCAAAGATGAATTTCACATGCGCGGGTGGTTCTTCGAGAGTTTTAAGCAGCGCGTTAAAAGCGTTCGTCGATAGCATGTGAACTTCGTCGATGATGTAAATTTTGTAACGTGCAGAGGCCGCTCGGTAATGCACGCTATCTATAATTTCGCGAATGTCATCCACGCCAGTTCGGCTGGCCGCGTCCATTTCCATCACATCAACGTGACGTCCTTCCATAATAGACACGCAATGTTCACAGACCCCACAAGGTTCGGTTGTTGGTTTTCCGTTGCCATCTGGTCCAACGCAGTTCATGCCCTTGGCAATGATTCGTGCAGTGGTGGTTTTGCCAGTTCCGCGGATACCGGTCATAATAAACGCCTGAGCGATCCTGTCGGCGGCAAACGCGTTTTTCAAAGTGCGCACCATTGCATCTTGGCCAACCAAATCGGCAAAGGTCTCGGGCCGGTATTTTCTGGCCAACACTTGGTAACCTTTGGATGATGCCTCTGACATGGTGTCTCTCGTTTTGATATGTTAGGCCTAAGCTAAGCGCTTGCTGCCCTGAGGTCCAGAGAGGATGAGGCTGCATCAAAAAAAAATGGGTTATTCATGGAACAATTCAAGATATTCTCACTTAATGTTGGGAAGGGGGAATTGGGCATTTCCCAGATGCCGGGGCGAACAGGTGCGCTTGGGGAGGATGTCGCAACAATTGCAGCGTGGAAAACGGATTTGGTCATATCGATGACCCCAATTGATGAATTGCGCAGCAAAGGCGCAGATGTGTTGCCGGACATGCTCGCCCAAATTGATATTAAGTGGCTCTTGGTTCCCGTGAAAGATTTTGGCACGCCCGATGACGAAATTGAACAGCTGTGGTTGGCCACGGTCCCACTTGCACATACTATCTTGCAACAAGGCGGCCGCGTTTTGATCCATTGTTATGGCGGCTGTGGGCGATCGGGTATGGCTGCGACTAGGATAATGGTCGAGCTTGGAGAAAACGCTGATACTGCATTGGCTAGGTTACGTGAAATTCGCGCCTGCGCGATTGAAACCGAAGATCAATTAACTTGGTCAACCACCGTTAGGTGACTGTGCTCTTCGCGATCAATTGAAAAGGTGAGAGGCTGGACATCGACCCAAGCGGGACTCGTTACGGCTGCTTCCTTCCGGACCTGACCGAGTTGGCGAGATGCTTGCCCGCGCCAACCTCTCGTGGATGCAGATAGGATGTCATATAGAAAAATGCAAGCCGCTTTCGTCAATCGTGTTCCGGCACATTGTAATTTAAGTGATTTACGTGCCATTAATGCGAAAAAATGAAGGGTATCAAAATGATCGACCAATTTGCTCTTACATTTGCTGGTTCAGGGCTTGATCGCGCGGCACAATTGCGCGGAACACAAGACGCAATTCCTAAGGCGCAAGATCGTTCTGTGGTTTTGTGGCGGGGCAAAGTTCTTATTGATCTAGCTCGGGAAAGTAAGCTGCATTTTGTCACTGCAAATAATTCGGTCCTAGCGAATGCAGAGCATATCTTTTTAGGTATCGATGATGACGGCCCCTTGTTTGCCTTTGATATTTCGAGGTGGCAGCCAACTGAACAAGATTTGCCGCCACAGGATGTGTTTTTCGATCCGACGCATCAGGTTCATCCAGAATTCCCAAATACGATCGTTTTCGCAGAGCCGCGCAGTTTATTAATGAACTTTACGCCGCGCGAGGCAGAGCTTATCGCGACCGCAAAAGCAATGTTTCATTGGCATCATTCCCACAAATATTGCGCAAAGTGTGGGAACCCGTCGGAAATGGTTCAATCTGGGTGGCAACGTACTTGCCCAACTTGCAATGCATCGCATTTCCCGCGCACTGATCCGGTTGTCATTATGTTGATTACATCTGGTAATGACATTTTATTGGGGCGATCCCATCCTTGGCCACAGGGAATGTATTCCTGTCTGGCAGGCTTTGTAGAACCCGGAGAAACCATCGAAGCCGCTGTTCGCCGCGAAGTGTATGAAGAAACAAACATTCGTGTTGGCGATGTTCGTTATGTGGCAAGCCAACCTTGGGCCTTTCCAAATTCATTGATGTTTGGCTGTCACGGTGTTGCGCAAAGTCGTGAAATCACGATTGATCCGGCTGAAATTGAAAACGCTCTTTGGGTTTCCAAGTCTCGGATGTTGGATATATTGGCTGGGAACGATGTATCAATTTTTCCTGCGCGCCCGGGGTCAATCGCCCATTATTTGATTCGGAATTGGGTTGCTAATCGTCTGTAATGAGATATGAGTTGACGAGTGTGTAAGGGGCAAAGATGAAGTTTTCGTCACATTACGATCTTAAATTATCGCAAGATATTGTCTTTGATTGACTTTCAGAGTTCGAAAAGTTTGAGCGTATCGCAATCAAACGCGGCGCGCGTGTACGCCGTTTGGACGAAGGTGACGATATCATAGACGGAATCAAGTGGCAGATTGGTTACCCATTGCGCGGTAAAGATCGCATTGTTGATTTGACCTTGGTTGAGGCGGATGTGCCAAACACATTGGTATTTGATGCACAAAATCCTACGATGGCTGGAAAAATGCGCATAGACGTGATTCCGTTATCGCGTACGCAGACCCGATTAAAAGTAGACTCTGTGCTTCAACCAAAATCACTGTCTGGGCGTTTACTTGTTCATTCAATGAAATTGGCCCGCTCGAAATTCAACCGACGCTTTGCGCGTCGGCTAGAGACTTTTGCAATCAGGTTAGAAGAGGGATTTGACTGATCCCTTTTCACTACGTGTTGTTGGCCGTGTTCGTTTTAATCACGCAGACGGTGTGCTGGGTAAACGCCAAGAATGTGCAGCGAATCAGTGAAGTAGTCTAATTCTTCCAGTGCGAGTGCAACGTTGGGGTCCTCTGGATGTCCTTCGATGTCAGCATAAAATTGTGTCGCGGTGAAAGATCCACCTACCATATAGCTTTCCAGCTTAGTCATGTTGACACCGTTTGTCGCAAATCCCCCCATCGCTTTGTACAGCGCGGCCGGTATATTACGCACTTGAAATACAAAAGTTGTCATCATGGTTTTGCCGCTACGACGGCTGTGGTCAGGGGTGCGCGACATGACCAAAAATCGTGTTGTGTTGTGGCCATAGTCTTCTATGTCACTTGCCAAGACATTTAATCCATATGCCTGCGCAGCCAGTTCGGACGCTAGAACGCCGCTGGTTCGGTCATCGGATTTCGCCAGCTCTGCCGCCGCGCCTGCACTATCGGCGGCTGCTTCTGAGGCTATATTATGTTTATCTAAGAATGACTTAGCCTGAGGCAGCAAAACAAGGTGCGCGCGTACTTTTTGGATATCATCTAGCCTTACGCCCGGCAACGCCATTAACGAGATACGGACCCGGATAAAAACCTCGCCGACAATGTGTAAACCGGATTCTGGTAACAGGCGATGAATATCTGCCACGCGTCCATATGTAGAATTTTCAACGGGCAAAACAGCGAGATCAGCCTTTTGCGTACGCATCGCAGTGATGACGTCATCAAAAGTTTTACACGGTAATGGCGTCATCGCCGGGTCGGCTGAATGACATGCCTCATGGCCATATGCGCCCAGTTCACCTTGGAATGCGATATATTTTGTCATCTTTTTTCCGTTTTTTATCAATCTTGGTCGTTTCGTCGCGGTAGTACACCTTGCATAACGTGGTTGGAAGAGGATAGAAAGCGTCCAAACATTAGCAGATGGAATGACGAGCTATGGACACAATGACATTCACCAAAATCATCGGTGGCTTTTGCGGCGCTTTATTGATTTTCTTGTTGGGTAACTGGGCAGCAGAAACGCTTTATCACGTTGGGCCAAGTGGCCACGGCGAAGAGCATGCAGCGGGTTACGAAATTGCAGTCGATGTCGAAGAAGAAGACGCAGGCGAAGAAGAAGAAGTGGACTTCGCTGCACTGGTTGCTGCTGCTGACTCAGCAAAAGGTGAAAAGGTGTTTGGTAAGTGTAAAGCCTGTCACAAACTAGAAGACGGTGCAAACGGCACTGGCCCGCATCTTTTTGGGGTTGTTGACCGTGCTGTTGGCTCTGTTGCCGGCTATGGTTACTCTGGCGCACTTGTTGCGGTTGCTGACGTTTGGGATGCCGATCACCTAAACGGTTTCTTGGCCAATCCCAAGAGCTATGCACCAGGTACAAAAATGGGTTTTGCCGGTTTGAAAAACGTTGATGACCGTGCGAACTTGGTTGCTTATCTTGCGACAATCGGCAACTGATCCTGCGGATCGTTCAATTTGATTAAAAAAGCCGCGTTATCACGCGGCTTTTTTTATGATTTGTGTTCACAGCTTCTTGAATGGTCTTGAATACCCTCATGGCTTCGCACTAGCTTATAAAAAAACGGGGAGCTATCAAATGACCAAAGCGACTTTTATTGCGATTCCTAATTTTACTAATGCACGTTTGGTTCTATCGGCCTTGGTGTTATCTGTCTTTACCTTGGTGCCCACTTTGGGCAAATCACAAGAAACAGTTGTTTCCCACGGATATAATTTTTTCGGTGAATTGAAATATCCCTCTGATTTTGCGCACCTTGATTACGTAAACCCTAACGCGCCCAAGGGTGGCGATATTTCGATTTGGGCGCCGGGTACGTTTGATTCTATGAATCCTTATTCGCGCAAAGGGCGCGCGGGTGCCTTGTCATCGGCACCATTTGAAAGCCTGTTAACAGGGACGGCTGACGAGGTAGGGTCACAATATGGCCTGCTCGCCCACTCCATTGAATATCCAAGCGACCAAGCTTGGGTTATTTTCCACATTCGCCCCGAAGCGCGGTTTTCTGACGGTTCTGCTCTGACAGCAGAAGATGCAAAATTTACTTACGAATTATTTTTGAATGACGGTTTGCCAAGCTATCGTGCCGTGCTGGCGCAAGTCGTACAATCCGTCGAAGTTATTGACGCCCACACGATCAAATACACTTTCACACAAGAGGCATCAAAGCGCGACGCAATCCCGATGGTTGGCGGGCTGCCTGTCATGTCAAAGGCGTGGTTTGAAAAGACGGGTGCCAAACTGGATGAATCGCGGATGGAAATTCCGTTAGGTTCTGGTCCCTATGTCCTTGACGGTTATGAAATCAACAGTTCGATCACCTATAAACGTAATCCAGATTACTGGGGTGATGGGTTGGCAATCACCAAGGGTCAAAACAATTTTGACACTATCCGTATTGAATATTTTGCGGACAGCAATGCCGCGTTCGAAGCGTTCAAGTCTGGTGAATACACTTTCCGTGTTGAAAACAGTTCAAAGCAATGGGCAACCGCCTATGATTTTCCAGCGTTGGCGGATGGCCATGTCATCAAAAAGACCCTGCCTGATGGGGGAATGGCCACAGGCCAAAGTTTTGCAATGAATTTGCGGCGTGAAAAGTTTAACGATATCCGCGTGCGTGAGGCGCTTGGATACCTATTTAATTTTGAATGGTCGAATGAGTCATTGTTTTATGGCCAATATGCTCGGATTAATTCATTCTGGGAAAACTCAGAATTAGCTGCTGTGGGCAAGCCGAGTGTTGAGGAACTGGCATTACTGGAACCCTTGGCAGATCAGCTGCCTGATGGTGTCTTAACAGATGACGCGATTATGGCGCCAATTTCGGGAAACCGTCCGACAGATCGCGCCAATCTGCGTAAAGCAAGTGCGCTGTTAGATGCGGCAGGCTGGGTCGTTGGTGATGACGGTCTACGCCGTAATGCCGATGGGCAAACGCTTGCGATCGAAATCATTGAAGATAGCCCAACCTTTGATCGCGTCATCTTGCCCTTTGTTGAAAATTTGCGAGCGGCGGGCATTGATGCAACATACAATCGAATTGACCCTGCGCAATATACCGATCGGACCCGAAATTATGATTTTGACATGATCACAGATCAGTTTCCGATGTCCTTGGAGCCAAGCTCTGGCTTGAAACAATATTTTGGTTCTGCGACGGCTGATGAATCAGTTTTCAACTCGATGGGCCTGAAATCCCCAGCTGTTGATGCATTGATCGAAAACATCCTTGCAGTGCAAAGCAAATCTGAATTGCAAACCGCGGTGCGCGCGTTGGATCGCACATTGCGCGCCTATCGCTTTTGGATACCACAATGGTACAATGCCACTCATCGTGTTGCCTATTGGGACATGTATGAACATCCCGAACAGATTGCACCGTATGACCTAGGATACCTAGGATATTGGTGGTACAACGCTGACAAAGCGCAAAAACTAAAAGATCAAGGGATTTTAAGGTAAATTCATGGGCGCATACATCGCGCGGCGGTTGTTGTTGGTGATCCCCACTTTGTTGGGTATCATGATTATCAATTTTGCCTTAGTTCAATTCGTGCCTGGTGGTCCGATCGAACAGATCATCGCCCAGATGGAGGGCGAGGGGGATGTCTTTGAGGCCATTTCCGGTGGCGGTTCTGATGTTATGGAAAACGTGGACAACGATAAATATGTTGGCGCACGTGGTTTGCCGCCAGAATTCATCGCAGAGCTAGAGCGCGAGTTCGGGTTTGACAAGCCACCGCTGGAACGGTTCCTAAATATGATTTGGAATTATATGCGTTTCGACTTTGGCGAAAGTTATTTCAGGTCGATCAGCGTTGTTGATCTTGTTTTAGAAAAGATGCCAGTTTCTATTTCACTGGGTCTTTGGTCAACACTTATAGCGTATATTGTGTCTATTCCGTTGGGCATCCGCAAGGCGGTGCGCGACGGCACGTCATTTGATACCTGGACCAGCGGTATTATTATCCTAGCTTATGCAATCCCTGGATTTTTGTTCGCGATAATCTTACTGGTTGTTTTTGCGGGCGGGTCTTATTTTCAAATATTTCCATTACGAGGTTTGACATCGGATGGGTTCGAGGACCTTTCACTTCTGGGTAAGATTGGTGATTACTTTTGGCACATTGCTTTGCCGATCGTCGCGTCAACCATCTCAGGTTTCGCAACGCTCACTTTATTGACCAAGAATAGTTTTTTAGATGAAATCCAAAAGCAATATGTCATGACAGCCAAAGCCAAGGGGCTGTCTGATCGCGCGGTCCTTTATGGACATGTTTTCAGAAATGCCATGTTAATTGTGATCGCCGGATTTCCTGCGGTTTTCATTGGCGTTTTCTTTGGGTCTAGCTTGATCATTGAAACCATATTCAGCCTTGACGGGCTAGGGCGGCTTGGTTTTGAAGCCGCCGTCGCGCGTGACTATCCTGTCATTTTTGGAACCTTGTTTATTTTTGGCTTGATGGGCTTAGTCGTCGGGATTTTGTCTGATCTCATGTATGTCTTTGTTGATCCGCGTATCGACTTTGATAAGAGGGTTGGATGATTATGGCGCTCTCGGCCCTCAACCAAAGACGTCTCTCGAATTTCCGCGCCAATCGGCGGGCTTATTGGTCGCTGATCATTTTTATGTTCTTTTTTGTGTTGTCGCTTTTCGCTGAATTTTTGGCAAACGATAAACCTATTCTTGTTAAATATCGTGGTGATTATTTCACACCGATTTTTAACTTTTATCCCGAAACTCAATTCGGTGGCGATTTCAAGACCGAAGCGGTGTATCGCGATCCAGAGGTACAGTGTTTGATTGCAACGGGTGGCGTCCTTGACTGTTTTGATGCGCCCGACGATATCTTGGTATCGGTTGCGGACAAGACTTTTGACCATCCAGAATTCGAACAAGGTTGGGCAATTTGGCCACCCATTCGGTATTCCTACGACACGCCCGTTGATCGCGCAGGGGCCGCGCCTTTGCCCCCGAATTCGCAAAATCTATTGGGAACCGACGACACCAAGCGTGATGTTTTGGCACGTATCATTTATGGTTTTCGCCTGTCGATTTTGTTCACCTTGATTGTGACAACGCTATCTAGCGTGATTGGAATAATCGCTGGTGCGATCCAAGGCTTTTTCGGTGGACTAACCGATTTGATTTTACAGCGGGTGATTGAAATATGGGGGGCTGTACCATCGCTTTACATCATCATCATCATGTTTGCGATATTGGGCCGTGGATTTTGGTTGCTGGTATTCTTGATGGTATTATTTGGCTGGATCGGATTGGTTGGGGTTGTCCGAGCTGAATTTCTGCGGGCGCGCAATCTTGAATATGTCCGCGCGGCCAAAGCGCTGGGCGTGTCGAATTGGAAAATTATGTTCCGTCATATGCTGCCAAATGCCATGGTCGCGACCCTGACAATGCTGCCCTTTATCGTGACAGGAACCATTGCAGGGTTGGCTAGTTTAGATTTCTTGGGTTTTGGCTTGCCATCCTCGGCACCGTCGCTGGGCGAACTGACATTGCAAGCGAAACAAAACCTTCAGGCCCCTTGGTTGGGTTTCACCGCATTTTTCACTTTTGCGTTTATGCTTGCTCTTTTGGTGTTCATTTTTGAAGGGGTACGCGATGCGTTCGATCCCAGAAAGACATTCGAATGACACAACTATTGTCGGTGAAAAATCTAGAAATTTCGTTCACCCAATCGGCGCGGACATCGCGCGTGGTGCATAAAGTGTCATTTGACATCGCGCGTGGTGAAGTGGTCGCCCTGGTGGGCGAAAGTGGGTCGGGAAAATCGGTTACCGCGCTAAGCACAGTATCGTTATTGGGGAAAAATTCCAGCGTGTCCGGGGCTGTAAAATTTGACGGACGCGAAATGATCGGAGCCTCAGAGAAAGCACTTAGGCAGATGCGAGGAAATGACATTAGTTTCATTTTCCAAGAACCCATGACGTCGCTGAACCCGCTTCATACCCTTGA
>RFZH01000130.1 GCA_009920815.1 Paracoccaceae bacterium | reverse complement strand
ACGGATAATCAACAGAACGCCCAAAAACCCCAAAGCTGCACCCAACCATCCCAATGCAGTAACCCGTTCACCCAAAACAGGAATAGCTAGGATCATCACAGCAATCGGTGACAGATAAATGATCGCCGTCGCTTCGCCAACGGGGATCGTCTGCAAAGCGATGCCCATGGTCAATGACCCCAGCGTCAAAATGATCCCGCGCCCAATGACCAACATATGCCGATTGGCCCGTAACACGCCCACGCGCCGCTTTGGGCCAATGAGTACCAAAAAAACCGCTACGCTGACGACATAGCGAACGGCCATGATAAAAGGCACAGGCAAGGATGTGACCAAAAGTTTGGTGAAGACATCAGCGCTGGCAAACCCCATGACGCCCAAACACACCATGGCCACACCGATCAACGGGCGTTCAATCGTCGTGGTCATGGTTCGAATCCTTAGAAAATTGTCCTTACGACTAAACCGCGTTCTGATTGCTAAGACAAGCAACGGATGCGCATGAAAAAAGGGTTAGCATAGGCTAACCCTTTCGAACAGTCTTGGGAGAAAAACTGAAACGTATTATTTCGCTGCGGCTGTCGCTTTTTTCGCGGCTGCAGTGACGTCTGCAGTTGCTTTTTTGACGGCTGCTGTTGCTTCTTCTGAAACTTCTTTGCCTGCGGCCATCAACAGTTCAACAGTGTCCATTTGAACTTTTTTCGCGACTTCTGCGAAAGCGGCCATGTTTTCTGCTGCGACTTCTGCTTGTGCAGATGCGAAGTCAGTGAATGCTTTCGCGTAATCAGCTGGCTCTGCTTTTGCTTTTGACATGTCTTGCATTTTCGCAATGGTGTCTTTTGTCCATTTTTGTGAAATCTCTGCTGATTTCTCGGCCGCGCCCAGGGCAACGCCAACAAATTTTTCGTTCATGGACGCTTGGTTTTTGAACGCGTTTTCAAATGCAGATGTGTCAACTGGGAAAGACGCCATCATATCTTTAAAGACTTTTGTGTAATCTTGTGCTTTAGTCATTGTTCTATTCCTTTGGGAGGCCAGCGGGACAATCCCGCGTCGTCTGAGGATAATATGCATTCTGCAGCGCAGCATTTCAAGTATTTTTTGCTGCACCGCAGCATTTATTTTCAAAATACAATAAAATCAGACCCTTGAACGTTGCATCACATAGGTACCTGGGGCGTCTGCAAGCGCCTTATACCCAGAATCACCCGGTATCCGCGGCGCGATCATCTTGCCAGAACGCGGACTGACCCAGCTTTCCCAGAGCGGCCACCAGCTGCCTTCGTTATAGGTGGCCGACTTGATCCAGTCATTCGGTGCCAATTTAGCAGATGCATTTGTGTAATGGCCGTATTTCTTTTTGCTGGGCGGGTTCACAATACCTGCGATATGACCTGACTCTGACACCACGAATGTCTTTGACCGGCTTTTCATTGTTTGAACACCGCGATAGCAATCTTTCCATGCCGCAATGTGATCGGATGTGATCGGTTTCGCAGCCGACCGAAAATACAGGGACGCTGACATCCGCAAGACTGAGCGTTTCGCCCATCAATTCAAACGTGCCCTCGGCAAATTCGTTGTTTTGGCACAGGCTGCGCAAATATTGTTTTGCCATTTTCCCGGGCAAGCTGGATCCATCGCCGTTCCAATACAGCAAATCGAACGCAGGCGGAGTTTCCCCCATCATGTAACTTTTGATCGCGGGCTGATACACAAGGTCATTCGCGCGCAAATAGCTAAACGTGCGGGCCATGATAAAGGATTCCAAAATACCTTTATCATTTATCTCTTCTTCAATGGCATCGATAAAATCGTTTTGCAGAAACGGTGTAAATTCACCTTGGTCTGAAAAATCCGTCAGCGTGGTAAAAAATGTTGCTGATTTAACCGATGTATCGCCACGTTTTTTCATCAACGACAGTGTCAAACTTAGCGTCGTGCCGGCAATACAGTATCCAATAGCATTGACTTGTTTTTGTTGCGTGATGTCCTTTGCGATATCAAACGCGGTCATGTATCCGTCGTTGATATAATCCTCTAATCCAACATCGGCATATTCATGGTCAGGGTTAATCCAAGACACGACAAACAAAGTATACCCTTGGTCGACGATCCAGCGGATCAGACTGTTTTGTGGTTTCAGATCGAGGATATAGAATTTATTGATCCATGGCGGGAACATCACAATCGGGGTTTCATACACCGTTTCTGTGGTTGGCGTGTATTGGATCAGCTCCATCATCTTGTTGCGATAAACAACCTTGCCCGGCGCGGTCGCAATATTTCCACCCACCTCAAAGGCAGTTTCATCCACCAAACGCACCACCAATTCGCCGTCGTTGGCCTCGAGATCTTCGATGAGGTTCTCCATACCATCGATCAAGGATTGTCCTTGGGTCTGAAACGCTTTTTCCAAGGCATCAGGATTGGTCGCCAAAAAATTGGTAGGTGACATCATGTCAACGATCTGACGCGCGAAAAACTCCATCCGCTTTTTTTCGATCGGCTCAAGCCCGTCTAATTCTGCAACCGCAGCATTGATCATTTCGGCATTGCGCAGATACTGTTCTTTTACGAAATTGAAATAGGGATTGGTGTCCCACATCGCATTGCTGAAACGGCGATCGATCTTGTTGTTCTGCGCGGGCGCGTTGAACTCACCCTTCAAAAAAGCTTCTTGGGCTTGGGCAAAATAATTTAAGGTTTGCCCCCAATACTCGACCTGTTG
Source organism: Paracoccaceae bacterium (assembly GCA_009920815.1). GTDB lineage: Bacteria > Pseudomonadota > Alphaproteobacteria > Rhodobacterales > Rhodobacteraceae > CAJXSD01. The sequence goes on along the minus strand of RFZH01000130.1, from coordinate 3,980 downwards.
CTCCATTATTTTATTGGGGTTTTCGGCCATAGTTTGCCAAAAACTATTCGTGGCTTTTAACATCAAATCCGGACCAGGCCCGTTCAAACCTGGATTGATTTGTTTTTTTGCGCTCATCACAGCAACAAACCGCTTTGAGAGCTCGTCAAGTTTAACAATGTTTTGTTTTAAAGTATCGATTTCACTGACTGTGCTGTTGTGTTCAGTTGTCATCTTAATATTTTCCGAGTAACGTTTCTGCTATGCAGCATAGCGCGAGACGCAAAAAATACAAAGCGCGTTCTTGCAATCTGCGTCAAACATGACCGTTTTGAGGTGATAAAATGCGATATATGGCTGGCTACGATATGATGGAAACAATGCGGAATACCAATCAATGGATGGGTGCGACCGCGCAGGCGATTGCATCATATCCGATGTTCGCGATGATACCCAACCCCGCGATGAATTGGATCGCCGCGTGGGGCGAAGTGACCGAACGCACTTTCCAGCGTATGATCGTGAAACCGGATTGGAACATCCAATCCTTTGTCGGCGAAGATGGGCGCGACCACCCTGTATCGGTCATCCCTGTTGTCGAACGCGCCTTCGGCGACCTGATCCACTTCAAGGTCGCCAATCGTAAGGCGATGAAACGCAAGATCCTGTTGGTTGCCCCGATGTCAGGCCACTATGCAACCTTGCTGCGTTCGACTGTGATAAGCCTGATCCCCGACGCGGATGTCTATGTTACAGATTGGCACAACGCGCGCGACATCCCCGTGTCCGAAGGTAAATTTGACGTCGAAGATTACACCCTGTACCTTGTTGATTTTATGCGACATTTAGGGCCCGACACCCATGTGATTGCCGTGTGCCAACCCGCACCTTTGACCTTGGCCGCCACGGCATATCTGGCCGAAGAAGATCCAGATGCACAGCCACGCAGCCTGACATTGATCGGTGGCCCGATCGACCCTGACGCTGCCCCGACCGAAGTCACTGACTTTGGCCGACGCATCACAATGGGCCAGTTAGAGCAGACGATGATCCAGCGTGTTGGGTTCAAATATGCCGGCGTTGGGCGCAAGGTTTACCCAGGTCTTTTGCAACTTTCGTCCTTTATGTCTATGAATGCGGACCGTCATTCCAAAGCGTTCAACGATCAAATTGTGCGCGTGGCACAGGGCCAAGCGTCCGATTACGATACGCACAATCGGTTCTATGATGAATATCTGGCCGTGATGGATATGACCGCCGAATTCTATCTTTCGACCGTCGAGCGCGTCTTTAAAAACCGCGAAATCGCACGCAATGTTTTTTCGGTGAAAGGCAAGCGCGTTGATATTGGTAAGATCACGGATGTTGCCGTGAAAACCGTCGAAGGATCCAAGGATGACATTTCCGCACCAGGCCAATGTGTGGCCGCACTAGAGCTATGCACAGGTTTACCTGATTCGAAAAAAGCCAGCCACCTAGAGGATGGCGCAGGGCATTATGGCATTTTTGCCGGCAAAAGCTGGCGCAATAACATTCGGCCTTTGGTGCTAGAATTTATCGACGCAAATACGTCGCGTCCGCGTAAGACGCGCGCCGCCGCGAAATAACATAAATGACGGGCTCTAAGCGCCCGCTTTTTCAAATGCCATATCGATCATGGCTTGCGTGCCACGCGAAAATTCCAACGGGCACGGATATGGCGCGCCGTCGATCACTGCGGCGCGGAAATTCACCACTTGGTTTACATAATGGTTGACCGTTGGGAACCGTTTGGTTTCCACAACCATATCACTGCGCATCAAATGAACTTCGGCTTGATCAAAAACCGATGGATTGAAAGGCGCGGTCAATTTGACCCATCCTTTATCACCATGAAAATTCATCTCTTGACGTGGCGCCATGCGCATGGATGTCACACCTGTAAACCGAAAATCTGGGAATTTTGCCGCCACATGCGCCCATGCGTCAATGCCATTTTCCCATTTAATATCAGAAAGTTGTATTTCATCAGGCTCTTGCCCTGTTACAAATCGGGTCGACCCAAAGGTATATACGCCGATATCACGCAACCCACCGCCGCCGGCATCTGCGCGGTTGCGGATGTTGTTGAGATCAGTTGCATTGTTATATGAAAACACCCCATCCACTTGGATCAAAGTTCCAATCGCACCGGATTGCACCAATTCGCGGGCGTAGTGCCATTGCGGATGATGCACGATCATGTACGCTTCGGCCACCAAAAGGTCTGATGCATCCCGCAGCGCGATTAATTCATCAATTTCCGAGACCTGCATCGAAATTGGTTTTTCACACAAAACATGTTTACCCGCCGCAATTGCGCGTTTGGCCCATTCAATGTGCATGTGATTGGGTAACGGAATATAAACCGCGTCAACATCTGGATCGTTTAACAGATCCTCATACGCTAAATGCACCTGAATACCTGGGCGCATCGCTTGGAACGGGGCCGCTTTTTCCGTGCTGCTTGTGGCGATGGCCACCAGATCATTATGCGGCGCCATGTGGATGGCTGGCCCCATATGTTCACGCGCAAATTTGGCTGCGCCCAAAATTCCCCAACGAAGTATTTTTGTCATCATAGCCCCCGATCATTGACCAAAGGCTATGTGGATTTTCAAGCGGTGCCAAGGGTTAACTGGCAGTCATCAAGCCTTTTTCCATCGCTAATTCGCGCATACGCAATTGCAGCTTTTCAAAGGCGCGCACTTCGATTTGACGGATGCGTTCGCGGCTTACGTCATATTGTGCGCTCAGATCTTCAAGCGTCGACACCTCATCGGACAACCTGCGTTGTGTCAGAATGTCACGTTCACGATCGTTCAATCCTTGCATTGCTTCAAACAACAGCTCACGACGCGTTTCCAATTCGTCACGCTCTTCATAATCCGCGGCCTGATCGGCATCTTCATCCTCTAGCCAATCTTGCCATTCCATTGCGCTATCGCCATCACTGGCCACCATCGCATTTAACGACGCGTCCCCGCCGCTTAGGCGGCGGTTCATGGAAATCACTTCGTCCTCAGTCACGCCCAAATCGGTTGCGATTTGCTTGACGTTTTCGGGGCGCAAATCGCCATCCTCTAAAGCGCCAATTTTCGATTTCGCCTTGCGCAGATTGAAAAATAGCTTTTTTTGTGCCGAGGTGGTACCCATTTTCACCAAAGACCAGCTGCGCAAAATATATTCTTGGATGCTGGCACGGATCCACCACATAGCATAGGTCGCCAAACGAAAGCCCTTTTCAGGATCAAAACGTTTTACCGCCTGCATGAGGCCGACGTTCGCCTCGGAAATGACCTCAGCTTGCGGCAGGCCATAGCCGCGATAGCCCATGGCAATCTTGGCGGCCAATCGCAAATGCGATGTCACCATTTTATGCGCGGCTTGGGCATCTTGTTCTTCTGCCCAACGCTTGGCCAGCATGTATTCTTCTTCGGGCTCAAGCATCGGGAACTTGCGAATTTCCTGTAGATAGCGGTTCAATCCCCCTTCGGGACTTGGCGCTGGAAGATTTGCGTAGTTGCTCATTTTGCTCCCTTAATGTTTAATTGGTTAACATTCAGTTAAGAATGCAAAGCCTTTATTTCAAGGCTTCAAAATATAAAACGATAGTTAATGCGTTTTCCGTCGAAAAAAATAGGACTGTTACAGAGTTCACGAAATCGTGTTTGTTTGTAATTTGCCCAATAAATCGGCCATATCGGGCGGAATATCGGCTTCAAACCGCATGTCTTCGCCGGTCACCGGATGGATGAACCCCAAAACCGCCGCATGTAATGCTTGGCGGCCAAAGGTGTTGATCGCATCGCTGACCGCAGGCGGGAATGATTTTGCCGACAATTTGCGCTTGCCGCCGTAAACAGGATCCCCGATTAACCCGTGGCCTGTATGGGCCATATGGACACGGATTTGATGCGTGCGGCCCGTTTCCAGCCAACATTCCACCAAGGCGATGTCTTCGTTCGCGCCAAACCGATCCA
>RFZH01000129.1 GCA_009920815.1 Paracoccaceae bacterium | reverse complement strand
AGAGCCGCGAGCGTCACAGACATCAAGAACAAGGACACCAAGAGTTTGGTTCGAATTGATCCTGTTTCTGAAAACAATGGCATCATGTTTTAATCAATCGATAGCCGATGCCCCGGACCGTTTCGATGCGCGTAACACTGCCATCAATCTTTTTTCGCAGTCGCGCTATATAGACCTCGATTGCATTTTCACTGATTTCTTCAGTAGATGAAAACAATCTATCAACCAGCTGAGCTTTGGAAAAAATATGCTCAGGATTGCCAATGAGTATTTCAAATAGTCTCAGTTCACGATTACGCAGCTCCTGCTGCACACCAGCGACAGAAACGGTGGCGTTTGCAGGGTTATAGATAAGATCACCGAAACTACGATGATTGGTTGCAGCCCCTTGACGCCGACGGACGACTGCGCGCACACGTGCCTCTAATTCATTGAAATCAAAAGGTTTGGTGATATAGTCATCTGCCCCAGTATCCAAGAGCGCAACACGATCACTTATCGCAGACCGCGCCGTCATCACGATCACAGGTGTTTCATTCCTTGTCCGCCTGAATTGCGCCAGAAAATCCCGGCCATCCCCATCAGGCAGCATGACATCAAGAAAAATAACATCGTACTGCGCGACGGCCAGAAAATCCCATGCGGTCAACAACGAAGCCGCCCAATCTACTGCATGGCCATCCATACCCAACCGATCCAAAACCGTTTGAGCCAAGTCAATATTATCTTCGACCAAAAGAAATCGCATGTCAGGATCCGCACAAGTTTTTGCCTGATGACAGGTTAGTGTCAGGTTCGCAGAGAATCAATAAGCGCACAACCAATGGGAAATGCCCTATGGTCCGTCATTAAAGGGAGAAGAAAATGGCATTTAAACTAAACACATTACTGGCAAGCGCAGCCTTTGCCGTAATTTCAACAACATCATTCGCAACCGAATGTATCGCGCCCGCAAACCCCGGCGGCGGATGGGACTTTACCTGCCGTCAAATCGGTAAAATTTTATTCGACATCGGCCAAGTGCCTAATCCGGTCCAAGTGACCAATATGGCAGGTGGCGGTGGCGGCCTTGCCTTTAACCATGTCGTCAGCGAACGCGGCACAGATAATGATCTAATCGTCGCTGCATCCCAAGCGACTGCAACCAGACTAGCGCAAAATGCATATGCCGGCATGACTGCTGACCAAGTCCGCTTTGTTGGCGCAATTGGTGCTGATCCAGGCGTCATCGTTGTTGCAAAAGACAGCCCATTCCAAAACCTTAATGACATGGTTGCGGCAATCAAAGCAGACCCGGGTTCAGTTGCATTTGCGGGCGGTTCCGCAGCCGGCGGCTTTGACCACCTAAAGGTCTTGATGATCCTAAAAGAAACCGGCTTCACAGATATCCGCAAGATCAAATACATCGGCGTTGACGGTGGCGCAGATGCGATCACCCAAACTGTCGGTGGCTTTACACAAGGTATGACCGGTGACATGTCGGAAATCGTTGGCTTTCTAAAATCAGGCGAAGTGCGCGCCTTGGCCGTTTTAACAGAGCAACGCGTTCCCGGCTTTGAAGACATCCCAACAGCCCAAGAACAAGGTATTGATGTGGTCGCCGTAAACTGGCGTGGTCTATACGTTCCAAAAGGTATTTCTGATGCCGATTTCGAAGCATGGGGTGGTAAATTAAAAGCTGTCGCCGAAAGCCAAGAATGGCAGGACGCGATGACTGCAAACGGTTTGGCACCTTTCACCAAAGTTGGTGGAGATTTCCAATCATGGGTTGATGGCGTCATTGCTGACACTGTTGAACTGTCAAAAGAGATTGGTGTCATCCAGTGAAACTAAGTGATCGTCTCTTTGGACTGATCGTAGCAATCGGAGCGCTTGCCTATGCGGCAGGCGCTTTGGAAATACAGACAAGCTTTATGTCCGACCCTGTTGGGTCAAAAACATTTCCTCTGATTATTGCGGCAGTTACCTTGATTTGCGGTGTCGTCATGATGATCAAGCCTGACGATGATCCCGAATGGCCAGTGGCCTCGACCTTTGGCGCGCTATTGATTTGTACGATTGTCCTGATCGCATATGCCTACATGCTTAAACCAGGTGGATTTTTGTTACCCACCGCGCTTGCGTCCGGGATCCTGAGCTATCAAATCTCGGGCAAAATAAAACAATCGGTCATAACTGGACTATCGTTGTCAGTTGGGCTGTTCACGCTCTTCAAATTTGTTCTTGGCCTTAGCTTATTTGGCCTGCCTCGTTGGTTAATGGGGTAAGGAGAAAAAGATGGAAATCATCAATAACCTTTATCTAGGCTTTTCGGTTGCTCTGTCGCCATATACGCTGATGCTCGCAATTATCGGGTGCTTTATCGGGACGATTGTCGGGGCGCTCCCTGGCTTAGGTCCGTCAAATGGTGTCGCTATCTTGATCCCGATCACGTTTACAATGGGATTGGATGCAACTGCATCTTTGGTGCTGTTAACGGCCGTATACTATGGCGCGATGTATGGCGGGCGGATTAGTTCGATCTTGTTAAATATTCCCGGGGATGAACCCGCGATGATGACAACCCTTGACGGTTATCCCATGGCAAAAAACGGCCGCGCAGGTGATGCTTTGGTCATCTCGGGGTTCGCATCTTTTGTTGGGGCGCTCTTGGCGACGCTCGCTCTTGCGATTGTTGCGCCGAGCCTTGCACGTGTTGCATATGTCTTTGGTCCCGCAGAATATTTTGCGCTTTATTTGCTTGCGTTTTGCACACTTGGCGGTGTGGCATCCAAAAACCAAGCCAAAGCGGCGCTTGCATCTTGTGTAGGCCTAGGCATTGCAATGATTGGCGTGGATCATACAACAGGCATGACGCGCTATACGGGCGGGAACCTGCATCTAATGGATGGCATCGATTTTCTTGTCGCAATTGTCGGCCTATTTGCCGTGTCAGAAGTTTTCTTTTTCATCGAAAGCCATGGGAAAAATTCATCCCTTGGTGTGACGTTGGGAAAAGTGACCATTCCATGGTCTGATATTTTCCACACACGCTGGACGATGTTGCGATCTTCGATCGTCGGGTTCATTGCGGGTGTTCTGCCAGGTGCAGGCGCATCACTGGGATCATTCCTGACTTACATGATGGAAAAATCTATCGCAGGAAACCGAGAAGAGTTTGGCACCGGCGTCGCAAAAGGCGTTGCTGCACCAGAGGCAGGCAACAATGCGGCCGCTGGCGGCGCCTTGGTTCCAATGCTAACGCTGGGTGTTCCGGGATCAGGAACAACTGCTGTTCTTCTGGCGGTCTTAATGACCTTGAACATAACCCCTGGACCAACTTTGTTTGCGGATCGACCTGATGTTGTTTGGGGCTTAATTGCGTCACTCATTATCGCGAATTTCGTTTTGCTTTTCATGAATGTCCCAATGGTCAAAGTCTTTGTGCGCATTCTACAAGTACCGCCCGCAATGCTTTTGCCAGGCGTGACAATGGTGTCATTTGTCGGCATCTACTCGCTTTCAGGTAGCTATTTTGACCTGCTTTTGATGACCTTATTTGGCGTGTTGGGCTATATTTTCCGTAAGCTCGATATTCCAACTGTCCCTGTCATTTTGGGGATATTGTTGGGCGCAAATATGGAAAACAATCTGCGGCGGGCTATGGTTTTATCGGATGGTGATTGGACATTCCTGTTTTCATCAGGCATCGCAATTTCACTTTGGGTTGCGGCTGTTTTGGGATTTGTCGCGCCGTTCTTTTTCCGTAGAATCATGAAAAAGCCCAAGATAGCAGAGAATGCATAATGACCCGCGTGTTGGTCCCCGCTGGCGCACTTGGATTGGGTTTCGACCCCAAAGCGTTGGCCCGTGGTATATCGCTCTCTCCCGATATCATCGCGATTGATGGGGGTTCAACCGACAGCGGCCCCGCCTACTTGGGGCGGGGCCAGTCAAAATATTCCCGCAGCTCAACCAAATCTGAATGGGCAAAATTAATCGAAGCCCGACAGACAGCAAGGTGTCCATTGATTATTGGAACGGCCGGGACCTGCGGAACAAATGCAACCGTTGATTGGCTATATGACATAACCTGTGAAATACTTACAGAACGCGGATGGTCTGCAAAGATCGCGCGCCTTTATTGCGAACAATCCCAAACATACATCGCGCACAGTTTTCAAACGGGTCAGGTTACACCACTCTCAGCGGCGCCAGATTTATCCGAAGACATTATTGTATCATGCACCAACATTGTCGCGCTGGCCGGTGTTGAACAAATTCAGTCGGCACTGTCCCATGGACCGGACATTATCATTGCGGGCCGAACAACTGATACCGCAATCATCGCGGCTTTACCGATACAAAACCAAGATCATTTGGGCGGCGCCTGGCACGGCGCAAAAATCGGCGAGTGTGGCGCGCTGTGTTCAACCAATCCAATGTCAGGTGTCGTTTTGATCGATTTTGACGCAACAGGTTTTACAATTCAACCCATGGCACAGGGTGCGATATGTACGCCGCATACTGTTTCGGCACACATGCTGTATGAGAATGCAAATCCATTTCAACTATATGAACCAGGCGGATACTTGGATGTAACGACGGCAATTTACACGCAAGTTGATACAACATCGGTTCGCGTAGAAGGATCGATTTGGACGGCGTCGCCCGAATACACAGTGAAACTAGAAGGGGCACGAAACGTTGGATATCAAACCGTATCAATGGTAACCCTGCGAGACCCGGTATATGTCAGTCAAATTGATGCATGGTGCGGCAGCATTCTGAAACATTTAAATCATCAAATCGAAACACAGACAGGGATAGAGAAATCAGACTATACGATCGAATTGCGACAGATCGGACGCAATGGCACATTAGGGGCATTGGAGGCAGATCCGCGCATCCCAAGCGAAGTGGGCATCGTAGGCATCATCACAGCGACAAGTCAGGCTCTTGCGAATGAAATTGCAAAAATGCTGAATCCGTTTTTGCTGCACCATCCGTTGACTAAAAACGAACCAATGCCAACCTTTGCATTTCCCTTTTCGCCGCCGGAAATGGAACGCGGCGCAGCCTATGAATTCTGCTTAAATCATGTACTTCAGCTGAACGATCCGATGGACGCTTTTGAAATTGTGGTGACCGATGTCTAGACTTGGAACCCATGTTAAAACCATCCGGTCCAAAAACGCAGGTCCGTTTTGGATCACGATTGACCTTTTTTGTGAAAACGACGCCGTCTATTCATGGTGCTGCGAGACACTCAAAACCTCTGATATTTCCTTGCTTTACATGTCATCAAATTTAGCTTTCCACGTCCCGTCGTTCAAGGCGCGCTGACCGACCGAGATATGCACGGCGCGGCATGGGCGGTCTTGTTACAGGAACTACCTGTTCGCGGTGCACCGGTAATTTCATAACTAAGCATAGACTAATGCACAGGCTAATTTTATCATTTTAATCAACAATTAGGGATGGTCTTAGCGATAAAACCACATATATTGCAGTTAAAGCCTGCATGAAAGTATCCATTATGAAGTTGTTGCTGATAGAAGACGACAAATCCGTCTCGGAATATATTGCAAAAGGCATGAGGGAATCTGGCCATGTTGTCGACAGTGCGGACAACGGGCGCGACGGTCTGTTTCTTGCAACAACTGAAAAATATGATGTGATGATCGTTGATCGGATGCTTCCAAATTTGGACGGGCTTACCATAATAAAGACCCTGCGTGGCGCCGGCATCACAACACCAGCCCTTATACTAAGTGCAATGGGCGAAGTGGATGATCGCGTTTCTGGCTTACGCTCGGGCGGGGACGATTATCTTGTGAAACCCTTTGCGTTTACAGAGCTTTTGGCGCGCGTCGAAATATTAGACCGTCGGCAAAAACAAATGGGCTCGCCTGTAACAACCAAAATAACGGTCGGTGATTTAGAGGTCGATCTTTTATCCCGCAAAGTCACGCGTCAAGGCAAGGAAATCACGCTGCAAACGCGTGAATTTTCACTATTGGAATACATGCTGAAACATAAGGGCCAAGTTGTCACTCGCACTATGCTGCTAGAAAATGTTTGGGACTATCATTTTGATCCTCAGACAAATGTGATTGACGTCCACATCAGCCGCTTGCGCAGCAAGATTGACAAGAATTTTGATACTCCAATCATAAGGACTGTCAGGGGTGCAGGATACATCATCAAAGAAAATTAATCGGCGCTATCTTCGCAGCTCTAGCTTTGCGATGGCGCTGCTTTTCGCACTGCTTGGTGGTTTGGTAGCAGCCACGCAAAGCTATTATATCAGCTATTTTTCAGATCAAAAATTTGCGCAAAGCATAGCCGCAGCCATCGACGCCGAAATCAAATATATTGAGGCAGTTGGCGACATCCCTGAACCGCAAAGTGACCGGCTTTACGCTCCGATCCCAAACAACGCCAGATTTCCTGAATTTTTACCGCAGGATCCTTTAGTGCTCGAGGATGACATCCTCATCTTTGAAATCAGGGAAAACAAGACATTTTTTGCGGCTAAGGCCGTAAAGATTTTGGAAAACCAAGATATATTAATAGGCCTTGATGTTTCCGAAACATACAACGATTACCGTATGTTAAGCAAATTGGGCATCGCAAATGTCATTTTTATCGGGCTGATAGTCTTAATATCTTTCGGGATTAGTAGATTTGTTGTCAATGGCACCAATAACATTATGGACACCGCGCTTGGCATCATAGA
>RFZH01000128.1 GCA_009920815.1 Paracoccaceae bacterium | reverse complement strand
AGCCATTGTTTATTGCCACCGGTATAGGGATTGTAATCTATGGTGCAGGCTACACTATTTGGCAAATATTTGGTGGATAACTTTAACAAATTAGGCGCATATTTTAAACAAACTCAAAGGGCTGTTCTCTCAATCAAGATGTTTGCCGGCATCTGCATGTTATTTGCCTTTTTGGCCTGCCTGCGTTATGAGGTCGAAAAAAACAGATTATTGACGATGCCAAAACCTAAAACCGCCCCCCCACAGCGTTCCGAAGGCTTTTCACAGACGCGTGAAAAGCAGTCTCTTGCTCTGTTAGAAGATTACGTGGAAATGATTGCCGAGCTCACGGACGAAGTAGGAGAAGCACGCGTCGCCGACATTGCAGAGCGTATGGGCGTAGCACAGCCTACTGCCACCAAGGCCATTACACGGCTCAAACGCGAAGGTTTGGCAACATCGCGCCCATATCGCGGTGTTTTTTTAACAGACGAAGGGGCAGCAATGGCAAAAGCCGTTTACGCGCGCCACCGTATTGTTGTGGATGTTTTGATCAAGGTTGGCGTGCCTCTTAATGCTGCCGAGTTAGATGCCGAGGGCATAGAACATTATGTTTCAGATGAAACACTTGCAGCATTTGAAAAATTCTTGAAAACCTGATGGGGTTTGAAATCAAAGCGATTGGATATTTTTAGACAGAAAATGTGAAAACGTTAGATCTTCATTTTCTGTCCGAAAAATATCCTGGGTGAATTTTGCAAAGCAAAAGAGGGCAAAGCCCTAAATCGTTCTTTAAGCGCGTTTTGTAATCCAACCGCCACCAAAAATCCGACTGCTTGTCGTATCGTAAAATACACAGGCCTGACCCGGCGCGACGCCTTCCTCGGGATTTAGCAATTCTATTTCTGCTTCGGTCTCACTGATAGGGCGCAAAATCGCGTCGCGCGGTGGGCGTGTTGAACGCACTTTGACAGCCAAGTGCCGCCAATGCCAAGGCCTCGTCGTTGACCAATCGTGTAATGGATAACGCCATTGTGATGGCCCAAAACGGATCCGTTTGTATCGACGATGTCCCCTGGTTCGATTGCTCCTGGGCGTAATTTTTCAATAACGCCGGCATAGTTTCCATCGGGTACGAAACAAATATCTTGGCTATCTGGTTTATCGGCCACAACCAGACCATATTTCGCTGCAAGCGCGCGTGTTTCATGCTTTGATGCCAAATGACCAAGGGGAAACCGTAAGAAATCGAGCTGTTCTTGTGTAGTTGAAAACAAGAAATAACTTTGATCACGATTTGCGTCGGTTGCGCAGTGCAGCTCTGCGCCTAATGGTCCCATTTTGCGTTGGATATAATGACCTGTCGCCATACAATCCGCGTCAAGATCTTTGGCGGTGTTTAGCAGATCTTTGAATTTGACACGCTCGTTGCAGCGGATACAGGGCACAGGCGTTGCGCCAGCCAAATAACTGTCTGCGAACTCTTCTATCACGGCATCGCGAAAGATGTTTTCATAGTCCAACACATAATGCGGAAAGCCCATATCTTCTGCAACGCGCCGTGCGTCATGAATATCAATGCCCGCACAGCATGCGCCTTTTTTTGCCAGCGCCGCGCCATGGTCGTAAAGCTGTAGCGTGACGCCGACCACATCATAACCTTCGGATTTCAGCTGAGCCGCAACTACAGAGCTATCGACGCCGCCCGACATTGCGACGACCACGCGTGTTTCTGAAGGAGGTTTGGCAAAGCCTAACGAATTTATTGGATGATCCAAGCTCATGATCCGATCTTTCAAGATTTCTGCGAAATATAGGAAAATTTGAAATATTCACAAGGGCAGGTTTTAGAGAGTTTTAATTCTTAGCACACATTCTGGGCAAAGTGTTTGTTTAGGTGGTGAAATGTTTCCAAAAAAATCAAAAGGTCCGTCGGTGATCAGGTTAATCAGTGGTGATGTGTTTTCAGTGGCCGATTTGCCGCCCGTAACGTTAAAACGTTGGACCGCATCGCGCAAACGCGCGGTGGTGCGGGCGGTCATTTACAACATTATAACGGCGCAAGAGGCGATCGACGCTTATGCGCTGTCACAAGAGGAATTTAACACATGGCTCGCGCGCTGCGCTGATCATGGTGAGGATGCATTAAAAGAAACAAAGATAAAAAAATATAGACAACCTTAGATTGATTTTGCTTTTAATTGCTCATGGTAACCCTCGGTTAACCTTTTTACGGATAATTAACGGCGGGATAAATAACAGGAGGCAATTATGCGTGTTCTATTGATCGAGGATGATCCAAATACTGCGAAAAGCATTGAAATGATGTTAACGCATGCAAATTTGAACGTCTATTCAACAGATATGGGCGAAGAGGGGATCGATCTTGCAAAACTCTATGATTACGATCTTATTTTGCTTGATCTCAATCTGCCAGATATCAACGGTTATGAAGTGCTGCGCCATTTGCGCCTGGCCCGGATTACGACGCCAATCCTGATCTTGTCTGGCTCGGATGATACGGAAAGCAAGATCCGTGGTTTTGGTTTTGGCGCTGATGATTTCTTAACAAAGCCATTTCATCGCGAAGAACTGATCGCACGCATTCATGCCATCATTCGTCGGTCAAAAGGGCATTCTCAATCTATAATTCAGACGGGACGTATTGCAGTAAACCTTGACGCGAAAACAGTTGATGTTGATGGGATGCCTGTCCATTTGACAGGTAAAGAATATCAAATGTTAGAGCTTTTATCATTGCGCAAAGGCACCACGCTGACAAAAGAGATGTTTTTGAACCATTTATACGGCGGAATGGATGAGCCGGAATTAAAAATCATTGATGTCTTTATCTGTAAATTGCGTAAAAAACTAGCCACGGCAACGGGTGATGATAGCTATATACAGACCGTCTGGGGACGTGGTTACGTGTTAAAAGATCCTGGTCCATTGGCACAAGGTGCGCCAATTGCCATAGGTGCCTAGCAAAAATGCAATAATCCACTGGACGTCTGCGGGCGGCACACTTATTTCTTTTCGCAAGATTGAAAAAGGGCCGCCCCAGTGAGCAACGAAACCGATATCATCGACCTAACCCCCGAAGCCGCCGCACAAGAGCTAGAACGCTTGGCCCATCTGTTAACGGTCGCCAATATTGCTTATCATGGAGACGATGCCCCGCATTTGACCGATGCGGAATATGACGCCCTAAAGCGTCGGAACTTGGCAATCGAGGCACGCTTTCCTGAGCTTAAACGTGATGATAGCCCAACTGATCGTGTTGGCGCGCCGGCAAGTGACGGATTTTCAAAGATCACGCACGCTGTTCGAATGCTGTCGTTGGGCAATGCGTTTAATGACGAGGATGTTGCGGATTTTAATGATCGCATCCTACGGTATCTCGGGATCGAAGGCCAAGCGATTGCTTATACCGCAGAGCCGAAGATTGACGGACTTTCCCTTAGTTTGCGATATGAAAACGGCGCTTTGGTCTATGCCGCGACCCGTGGTGACGGGGCGGTCGGGGAAAATGTTACCGAAAATGCGCGCACCATTTCCGATATTCCACAGACGTTAATGGGCGCGCCTGAGGTGGTTGAGGTGCGCGGCGAAGTGTACATGTCCCATAATGATTTCATTGATCTCAATACGCGACAAATTGCACGAGGCGGAAAAACATTTGCAAACCCTCGGAATGCGGCGGCTGGATCATTGCGGCAATTGGATGCAAAAATTACGGCAGATCGTCCTTTGCGTTTTTTTGCCTATGCTTGGGGGGATGTGTCTGAGCCACTGGCGCAAACGCAGTTTGGGGCCATCACGCGGTTGGCTGAAATGGGATTTCAAACCAATCCTTTGACGGCGCTGTGCAGCACGGTTGATGATTTGATTGCGCATTACACCATGATTTCGGAACGCCGCAGCGCCTTAGGGTATGATATCGACGGTGTCGTCTACAAGGTTGATGATCTTGCTTTGCAAGCGCGGCTTGGTTTTCGTTCGACAACGCCGCGATGGGCTATTGCGCATAAGTTTCCTGCAGAACTGGCGTGGACACGGCTTGAAGCGATCGATATTCAGGTGGGCCGGACAGGGGCTTTGTCACCCGTCGCGCGTTTATCACCTGTCACGGTCGGTGGGGTTGTGGTGTCAAATGCAACTTTGCACAACGAAGATTATATTGCTGGGCGCGATTCAAACGGAAACGCAATTCGCGATGGTAAGGACATTCGTGTTGGTGATTTTGTGCAGGTCTATCGCGCGGGCGATGTTATTCCCAAGATTGCAGATGTTGATCTATCAAAACGTCCTGACACAGCAAAAATTTATGAATTCCCAACACTTTGCCCCGAATGCGGATCCCACGCGATTCGTGAAGAGGGTGACGCGGTGCGTCGATGCGTTGGCGGGCTTATTTGTCCTGCACAAGCTGTTGAACGGCTTAAACATTTCGTATCGCGCAAGGCGTTCGACATCGAAGGATTAGGGGCCAAGCAGATTGAGATGTTCTTTGACGATCCAACGCTGCCAATCCGCGAACCTGCGGATATTTTCACTCTGCGGGCGCGCGATGCACAAAACCTTTCAAAGTTAAAAAATCGTGAGGGTTGGGGCGACAAAAGCGCCAGTAATCTCTTCGATAACATTGATGAAAAACGTTTACTTTCATTTTCTAAGTGTCTGTTTGGTTTAGGAATTCGTCATGTGGGTGAGGCGGCGGCAAATTTGATCGCGACACATTTTGGGTCATGGGATGCTTTTGTTGTGGCGATGGATGACGCACAAGATAGCGCCTCCCAAGCCTATCAAGAGTTGCTGTCCATCGACGGCGTCGGGGATGTGATGGCACGGTCTTTGATCGCGGCCTTTTCTGACGGCCACGAACGGCAAGGAATAAATCGTTTGGTTTCGCATTTATCGATACAGGACGCGGCGAAGCCCAAAACAGATGGAAGCCCAGTTGCGGGAAAGATCGTTGTGTTTACTGGTACGCTTGAACGAATGACCCGATCCGAAGCAAAAGCCCGCGCAGAAAGCCTTGGGGCAAAGGTCGCGGGATCTGTTTCGGCCAAGACCGATTTATTGGTCGCTGGACCGGGCGCCGGATCAAAAGCAAAAAAAGCGGCTGAACTGGGCATTGAAACCATTGACGAAGACACTTGGCTTGCCATGATTGACGGATTATGAGCGCACGGCCCGAAATTCTGTTTCCGCTATTTGCAGAGCTGACTTCACTTGAGGGTGTTGGCCCAAAAATTGCGCAAAATTTTCAGGGCCTTCATATTGAACGTCCGCGCGATATTTTGATGACATTGCCCTATAATGGGATTGATCGGCGCTTGGTTGAAACTGTCCAAGGTGTTGATTTACCGAACGTTTTAACCCTGCGTATCAAAGTTTTGGCGCATAAAGCCGCGCGCAACAGATCAGGCGCGTATCGCATCACCGTTGAAGACGCAAAAACAACGTTTCAACTGGTGTTTTTCCACGCGCGCGCCGATTATTTGACCAAGCTCTTGCCGGTGGGCCAAGATCGGATTGTTTCGGGCAAGATCGAATTTTTTGACGGTATTGCCCAAATGGTGCATCCCGACCATATTGTAGAAATTTCCGACGCGGCGACCATTCCCGATTTTGAACCCATTTATCCTTTGACCGCAGGTGTGACGCAAAAAACGATTTTAAAAGCGGCGCGTTCAGCTTTGTCGAAACTGCCCGATTTGGGGGAATGGATCGACCCAGAATACAAGCGACGCCAGATTTGGCCTGATTGGGCCGACGCGATGCGGTTGGCCCATGCACCGATGTCGATTTCAGATATTAGCGATACCGCACCTGCACGGCAGCGGTTGGCCTATGATGAATTATTCGCCCATCAGCTTACCTTGGCGCTGGCACGTGGCGCATTGCGTAAATCAGCAGGTGTCGCCACCCATGGGACCGGTCGCTTGCGCAGCAAGGTATTGAAATCATTGCCATACCGTCCAACCAACGCCCAAATGCGCGCGATGGACGACATTGCTGACGATCTTGCCAAACCATTCAAAATGAATCGCCTTTTGCAAGGGGATGTAGGGGCAGGAAAGACATTGGTCGCCTTTTTGACCCTTTTGATTGCGGTCGAAGCAGGTGGGCAGGGGGTATTGATGGCGCCCACCGAGATTCTGGCCCGTCAACATTTAGAAGGTTTGTTGCCTTTGGCGAATGATGCGGGTGTTGTCATCGAAATTCTAACGGGACGCGATAAAGGCAAGGAACGCGCAGCAAAGCTTGCGGCGCTGCGTGATGGGCGGATCCATATCCTGATTGGAACACACGCGGTTTTCCAAAAAGATGTTGATTTTCATGACTTGCGCCTTGCTGTTATTGACGAACAGCACAGATTTGGCGTGCGCCAACGATTGGAATTGGGACAAAAGGGGCAGGCGGTTGATGTTTTGGTCATGACCGCAACGCCTATTCCTAGGTCCTTAGCCTTGGCGCAATATGGTGATATGGACGTATCTATTTTGGATGAAAAGCCACCGGGGCGAAAACCAATAACGACTGTGACCGTTCCAACCGCGCGGATAGACGAAGTGATAGAAAAACTGCGTCAGGCGGTAGCGCAGGGCAAACAAGCCTACTGGGTGTGCCCATTGGTCGAAGAAAGCGAAGTTTTAGATTATACCTCTGCAGAAGACCGGTTCAAACGCTTGCGCGCAGCTTTGGGCGAGGGCGTTGTCGATCTGGTTCATGGACAAATGCAGCCTGCTGAAAAAGAC
>RFZH01000127.1 GCA_009920815.1 Paracoccaceae bacterium | reverse complement strand
ATGGCCATTTCCAATGCTGCGCCTTCGGCCACGGAATAATGGGTCAGGCCCAGCGCAAGACCTTGGTCTGCATCGTATTTTCGACCCGTCAACATCATTTCAATCATGCGATCAGCACCCAAAATTCGACCAACGCGAACAGATGCGCCACCGCCAACAAAGATCCCACGACGCCCTTCGGGTAATTGAAAGATGGTTGATGGTTCAGCAATGCGCACATGCGTGGCCGTTGCCAATTCAAGACCACCACCAATGACCGCACCAAACATCGCCGAAATAACAGGAATTCCACCATATTGAATTTTATCCATCACGCCATGCCAGTTGCGCGAATGGCGCATTGTACCTTCGGCGTTGCGGACAACCAATTCAGACAGATCCAAACCCGAACAATAATGTCCCGCAGTCCCGGTCAAAACGACAACTTTTACATCATCTGGAACCTTTGAAAAAAATGCATCGATTGCGTCGAGAAGATCGTCGCACATCGCATTGCGTTTATTCGGTCTGTTCATAGTTAAAATCGCGATGTCACCATCGCGATCAATTTTCAGAATTGGGTCGGCCATAACACTTTTTTCCCAGATAGGTACTTTATCTGGGACATAAGGTAGGCGAACCTATAGTTATAATCAATAACTATTTTTATCTGATGATATCAAGAAACGCATCGATGGTCTCGTGGCTTACTGACCAATCGCAAACAAAGCGTGCCTTTATCATTTCATCGGCGGGACCATTTTCCACATCGCCCCATGTGTAATAATGTGCCCCGGCTGCAAAAGCTTTCTGATGAAGCCAGCGCGGCATGAAAACAAACATAAGTTCGATCTAGTCGCAAGATCAAGCCACAAGTCGTCTGTCAAATAGGCCAACATTTGCGCTGATAAATACCGATGCTTGGAAAACAAATGTCCCGCACGTTTGCGGCGGAATTCAAATTCCATTGCCTTGTTTCGATCGAACAAGATTACAGCCTCGACGCCCAAAAGACCATTTTTCGTACCGCCGAAACAAACTACATCGACGCCGACCTTCCACGTCATTTCAGCAGGCGTACAGCCCAGCGCAACAACTGCGTTCGCAAAGCGGGCGCCATCAAGATGAACAGACAAATTGTAAGATTTGGCGACATCCGTCAAAGCACGCAATTCATCCAATGTGTAAACGCGACCATCTTCGGTGATCTGCGTTAAAGAAACAGGACCGCGTTGTGGGCCATGAACGCCACGATCTTCTTCGCGTTCGATCGCCGCTTTCAAATCCGCGGGTGTCATTTTATCGGTCGCACCCACCAAGGTCAGCTTTGCCCCGCCCGTGTAAAATTCTGGCGCGTTGCATTCGTCAACGTTTATGTGGGCCATCGGAGTACAAAAAACCGTTTCCCATGGGTTGGTCATCGTCGCCAATGCCAATGCGTTGGCCGCCGTGCCCGTAGGAACCAAGTAAACCGCAGCCTCAGGCGCTTCGAAAAGGGTGCGGATTTTTTCGATGACCTTTGCATTCACATCATCTGCACCATAACCATGTTTGTAGCCAATGTTTGCCTGTGCAAGTGCCTGCCAAACCTGATCTGCGACGGGTCCGCTGTTATCTGATGCGAAAAACATATTATCGAGGCTCCTCTATTAAATGATCTTCCCAATCATCTTCGCTAACTTCGAATTCGGGTACGGTGCGATGACGCATTGAAACACCTGCGTCATGTACAGTTTCGGGATCACCCGACAAAAGCGGATGCCATGCTGGCAAAGGTTTGCCTTGCCACAACAATCGATATGCGCATGTGCGTGGCATCCAATAGGCATGCTGGTCAATATTATCAGGACGTAAAACAATACACTCTGGCACAAATTGATGCCTGATCTCATACTGTCCACAGCGACAGGTACTGTCATCAAACAACCGGCATGCAACGCGGGTTAAATAAACGCGACCGGTGTCTTCGTCTTCGATTTTATTTAGGCAGCATTTCCCACAGCCATCACACAGTGCTTCCCATTCGGCATCAGATAACGCGTTGATAGGTTTTTTTTCCCAAAATCTTGGGGCAAGCCCCTCACGTTTGATCGGGTCGTCCGTCATAGCTCTGCCAGAATGTTCCGCGCTTGATCGCAATCCTGCGCCATTTGGTGTATCAGGGCGTCAAGGCTGTCGAACTTTAATTCAGGTCTCAGATACTCAACCAAGCCAATTGAAAGCTTTGTGCCATAAAGATCACCAGAAAAATCAAAAATAAACGTTTCCAGGTTTGGTGTGTTTTCCCCGAACATCGGGCGCACACCCAATGATGCAGCACCATGATATTCACCTTTGAAAGGCCCTTCCAATATCTCGACGAGAACTGCATAAACGCCCAACTTTGGCAGATGCAAACCATCTAGTGCCATGTTTGCAGTTGGGTAACCCAATTCACGGCCGCGTTGTTCGCCACCGATCACCGGACCTTCAATACGATGCCAATGTCCCAGCTGTGTCGCTGCATCACGCGGACGCCCATCAGAGAGAGCATCCCGAATTGCAGTCGAAGAGACTTCACCAACCGCATTTGATAAAAGCGGTGCCACGGTCACACCGAACCCCATCTCTTTTCCAAAGGCAACAAGATCATCTACATTGCCAGCGCGACCCTTACCAAAACAAAAATCCGCACCAACCACAACATGGGTTAAGCCTAGACCGTCTGCAATCACCAGCTGCGCAAATTCTCTAGGTGAAAGCGCTGACATTGCAGCGTTAAAATTCAGCTCGTACAGACGTTCCACACCTAGCTTTGCTAACCGGTTTGATCGCGCCTGCGCACTCATCAAACGAAAAGAAGGTGCCTCAGGGGCAAAATATTGTCTTGGGTGAGGTTGAAACGTCAATATGCCCAATGGCGCCGATAATGACTTACCAGCAGCTTTTGCAATTTCGATCACGGCTTGATGTCCAAGATGCACCCCATCGAAATTTCCGATGGCCACACTGGCGCCGCGATCCTCTGGCGCAACAAATTGATAATCGCGTATTATTCTCATTCGACTTGGGTAACGCTGTTATACGACATGCGCAAGGCTTCTGTGAAAGAGGATGATCAAAATACCATCACGTCAATTGCAAATTGGATTTTGGCACATTGATTTTACTTTTCTGGCCCAAAAGATCCAACAATATCCAGACACGCTCGTCGTCCTGAATATCTTGAATGGTCGCCAGAAAATTTGAAAAGGGACCTTGATTGATAATCACTTGATCGCCGGGACACATATCACCATCAGCTTTCAAAACAGCATCTTGATCACACCGTGAAATCAACCCATCGATGAAATCGTCTGGAACTGGTGCGGGTATTTTAGAAAAACTAACCAGTTTTGAAACACCGAAGGTACCATTTAAAATCTTGCATGGGCTCCCATCTCAACACGACATGCCGGCCATGATATTCATACCGCCAGCATTTGCCAAGTAAAGCAAAGCTTTATCAGAGTAAAACCGCAGGTAGAATGTAATCACGCAACGAAATGACAAGTATAAAGGCAACCAAAGGTGCCAAATCCAAAGGCCGAGTGTTTGGCAAAACGCGCCGAATCGGGGCGTAAATCGGCTCTAACAACTTGTTTAGCCCAACCCAAATCTGCCCTACTATCGGCTGATATACGTTAAGAACTTGAAAACTAATGAGCCAGCTCATGATGATATGAACAATCATCACAAAATAAGCGACATCCAAAACAAGCCGCAGCGGTCCGTAAATTGCCATCATCGTGTTTTCTCCTTCATTTACTCAGTTAAGACCGATCACATCAAAGAACAAGTGGACAATTTCAATTTCAATTTCAATCGTAGCAAACGAAGGGCTTGAAGTGGGCATTGTGTTAATTTAGAAAATTCCTGACGCCGGTGTAGCTCAGCTGGTAGAGCACGTCATTCGTAATGATGGGGTCGTAGGTTCCCTATCACCGGCACCAGGTTTATCGTGATACATTTTCTATCACTCGAGCTCTGTTGCGATATCTAGAAATTCATCCATAAACAAGGACATGAATTCTGCCCTGTTTGATGCGCCTGCCTTTTGTAAAACCTTATGGACCTGGAGCTTTACTGTTCCAATCTTTGTTGACCGAATCTCTGAAATTTCGTTGGTCCCGAGACCCTTTAATAGTAAAATAGAAATATCTTTTTCCGCAGGGGTCAAAGCCCAGGCGTTAAATTTTCGTTTTGCCAGACCTTCGAAATCGCGGCGCAGGTAATGCAATGACATTTCGGCGCTCTGTTTATTTTCACGTAACAATGTCATGTACTGAGTTGTAACAAATATCCCCGCACCAAGCGCAAAAACCGCAAAAACCTCAAAGCCTAGGTGGACAATCTCGCCCTTGTCATATGGGGTCATATTCTGAATGTGATCTTGCAAATCAAATGCAACATCAAACATAAAAAATAGAAATGCGATTATCTTAGCAACAAAGAAAACGCTAACTAAATGTGTGTGACCCATTAAAAACCTGCGCATGTGATCTGTCTCATACGGTATAGTATTAAATTCAGTGCACCCAAGTATTCAATGATAATCACATTAATTTCATATAACTTGCGTTATATGCACGAGAACAAGCCGCATTTATAACCTTTGGTCAATAGAAATCCCGATGATGGTTAGCTAGCGTAAACCCAATTAGTGAAACGTGAAAGGTGAACACATGTTACGTCGAAAATTTATGCAATTAATGTTGGTCGCATCATCTTCAAGTGCGCTTGCACTTGTCGGGACAACGGCACGCGCAAGCGGCGGAGCCAGCAGTAATGACAGTGGCGGCGGTGCAAGCGTCAGCAGCGGCGGTGCAAGCCGAAGTGGCGGTGGCGCAAGCATCAGCAGCGGTGGTGCAAGCCGAAGTGGCGGTGGCCGCGCAAGTATCTACTGTGCAACTGACGCAAACGGTCAACAAAACTGTCAACAAGAAACCAGTGACGGTTTATCATCAGTAAATGACTCAGATCTTGATGATGTATTAAAGAGCTTTAACTGATGTTTAAAAAACTTTTTGTGACAGCTCTCATCATCGTATCCGTCTCTGCGTGCAACTTAAAAACCTACACACGTGATGAGGCTCCTCAGTTGTTCGCCGCACTGGACAGCCAACCAAATGGCTATCGAGGGGAAATCGGTAACGACGCACTTTTTGAGATTATCGGAACAAAAGCGAGCAAAACCTTGTTGTGTAGATCAGTACGCATTGCAACACATGACAGCAGTTCTTCACGGCAATATTGCAAGATAAAAGGCGGAGAGTGGAAATAACTCATGAGAGATCATTCTCTTGAGAGTTGGACCATCATCGGCGGAGGGCATGCTATACATGTCCTTTGCCCGCGTTACTTTGTGGCGATTCTAAAACAAATATTGAACGGCTGGACAATTCAACCATCAGACCAAACATGTGTTCATGAAATCTCCATCAGGTTTGACGATGAAAATTATACAGTCGATTCTATCGTGCTAACCAAGCCGGTGCGACACGCTGATCTTATGAATGCTGTAAACGAGGTTTTGATCAATTTTGCCTATGTCATCACAGCCTTAAACCAAAATAAATTGCTTTTACATTGCGCCGGATATTGCAACGGCGGCCTTTTAAATGTCGTCATCGGACAAAAAAATCGCGGTAAATCTTCACTCATGTACCAAAAGGCACTTGGTGGCCAAACAATAGTCGCGGACGACCTTTTATTGTGGCACCCAAAAGTCGGACGGTTCACCGCCCTTGGATTGCCACTTAGGCTTCGCAGACCTTTGCTTGACTTTAACGGCACCACCGCGAACCCAGCACATTTCTTTGCAGGAAAGAATATAGCCTATTCAAAAGTGAATGCATTCAAGGTGGCCAAAATAGGTGAAACTTTTCTTTTGGACACATTGTGGGAACTAGATGACGACTACTCACCTAAAAAGGTTTCAATTTTGCGTGCACCTTCAGCGTTGAAACGTTTTGTGATCGGTGATGACTTTACAACAATAGTAAAAACAAAAGTGGAGTAAACAGTGATGGCTTTAACCCTTAAATACATAAGGCTTTTGCATTCCTGGTTTGGGATTATCGCTTTGCCATGGGTAATTTTCTTTGGCCTGACCGGTTTTTATCTAAATCACCCAGACGTTATTCGTTCGATATTGCCACTTCAAAACTACCAAGAAGATCCAAATCTGTTTGCGAAATTGGGCGCACCGATGACACCCGAAAAAGCCGCCGACATCGCACGGCTTTATTGGCCAGAAAGTGAAATGCTTTCGGTGAATAAAATAACGTATCATGACCAAGATGCTATTCGCTTTGAACGCGCCGCAGGGGATATTATCGTTGTAAGAAATACGGGACATTATTACGTAAAGTCCAAAATCCAAAACCGTATGTTTGATCCAAGCGGAACCTTGGTAAGTCGCAAGATCTATTGGAACTATGTCTTTGGCGTCTTTCATAGGACCGGATGGTTGGGGTGGAGCTTTGGAACCATCCTTGCCGATATAACTGCTTTTTCATTGATGATATTTGGATTCAGTGGCCTTATTCTTTGGTACATGCCAAGGCACAAAAAATTCAAACGCAAATTTTCAAGAATGTTTACCTGAAGCCGTCAGTCAAGTGGTTGCCATTGGCTGGGACAGAACGCATGCATTGGACGCTTTGCACAACGCTATTTCGTAAGAGATGTTGCGGGTCTCAATGATTTTTTCAGACATCACCTGAACATAAACAATGCTGTCCAGTAATC
>RFZH01000126.1 GCA_009920815.1 Paracoccaceae bacterium | reverse complement strand
ACGTTGCGGTGGAAATTGTGCATCATCAACGGACGTCCCAACGCGCCATTTGCCAATGCGTTTTTCATGTCAACATAGGATTGATCATAGCGGCGCATAAAACCCAGTTGGATAAACTGGCGGCCCGCGGATTGTTCCGCGTCCATGACCTGGATGCATTCGTCAACAGATTGCGACAATGGCTTTTCACACAGTGCAGGTTTGCCCGCAGCAATCGCCCTGAGGCTTAGCGGAGCATGGGTGAAATCTGGGCTGGCGATAATAACTGCGTCCACGTCATCGCGATCAATCACGCCGTTTGGATCGGTGGAAATATCCGCCGCACCCAATGCATCGGCGACCGATCTTGCGCGTGCCGCATCCATATCGCACACCACTTGTAGCGTCGCGCTGGGCATGTCTTGGGCGATGATCCTGGCGTGATCTGCACCCATAAGTCCTGTACCAATAACGGCAATCCGAATGGACATTGTGTCATCCTTTTTCTGAAATTCCAATTTTTGCGATACTAGAAAATGCTGTCGAACACCAAAGTTTTGCCAATCAAAAAATGATGTAAATGAAATCAAATTTTGATCTGTTATCCTATTTGCCATTTACGTGTTTGGAAAAATAGGTAACATGTCATGTAATTTCATAAAGCACCAAGGCGCACCCGATGGCACAGGCGAAAAATATCTTATTCATAATGTTCGACCAACTGCGGTGGGATTATCTAAGTTGTTATGGTCACCCACATTTGCACACGCCAAACATCGATAAATTGGCGTCACAGGGGGTTAGGTTTGACCGCGCCTATATTCAGTCGCCCTTGTGCGGACCGTCGCGGATGTCGACCTATACGGGGCGATACGTGCATAGCCACGGTGCATGTTACAACCACTTTCCGTTAAAAGTGGGTGAACGGACTATGGGCGATTACCTGCGTGATCAAGGAATGGGATGTTGGTTGGTGGGCAAAACGCATATGTCGGCCGATGCCGAAGGCATGGCGCGCCTTGGTTTAGAACCCGATAGCATCATTGGCGCACGCGTTGCGGAATGTGGATTTGATGTGTTTGAACGCGATGACGGGATGCGGCCCCAAGGGCCAGATGGATTTTATGATCCAGGCGGGGCGTTGAAATATAACGAATATCTGCGGTCAAAAGGATATGACAGTGATAACCCTTGGCATGACTATGCCAATTCTGCGATCGATGATGATGGCAATGTTTTGTCGGGTTGGTTTTTGAAAAACTCAAACCTGCCTGCCAACATTGCCGAAGACGATAGCGAAACGCCCTATTTGACGCGGCGCGGTATCGAATTTATCGAAACGCAGGGCGATAAACCGTGGTGTTGTCATCTGTCGTATATCAAGCCGCACTGGCCCTATATTGTGCCAGAGCCCTATGCCAGCATGTATGGACCAAAGGATTTCCTAGCCCCTGTCAGATCCGAGGTGGAAAAGACGGGCCATCCTGCTTTTGTCGTGATGCAAGAGGCGCCCGTGTCACGCGCTTTTTCACGCGATGACGTGCGCGAAAAGGTGATGCAGGCCTATATGGGTTTGATCAAGCAATGTGATGATCAAATGGGCGTTTTGTTCGATTATTTGGAACGGTCTGGTCGCATGGATGATACCATGATCGTGATTACATCGGATCATGGTGATTACATGGGCGATCATTGGATGGGGGAAAAGACCTTTTTCCACGACGCAGCCACCAAAGTGCCGATGATTATTTATGATCCGTCTTCTGCCGCAGATGCCACCCGCGGTACTGTCTATGACGGCATCGTAGAATGTATTGACCTTGCGCCCACCTTTCTTGAGGTTGCAGGCGGCGATCCGACCGCAGTTGATCACATTCTGGAAGGCACGTCCTTGATCCCAATCTTACATGGTACAACCCATGATTTGGGCAAGGATTACGTTTTTTGTGAATATGATTTCTCGATGCGTCCGATCGCAAACCGGTTATCTTTGAACAATGCGGACGCACGATGCTTTATGATTGCCAATAGGAAATGGAAGCTGATCCATTTTGATGGCGGCTTGCGTCCAATGTTGTTTGATCTAGAAAACGACCCGGGCGAAATTCATGACGTTGCCGAGGATCCCGCAAATGCCGACGTCATTGCCGAAATTTATCAGGCCTTTCACCATTGGGCGCGGCGTCCCGCACAGCGGACCACGGTTTCAAACGAGGCCATCACCAAGATGCGCAGCAAAGCCAGCACCAAAGGTGTCACCATCGGAGTGGTCGATGAAGGGGACACGCCCCACGAATTGACCGCCCATTACCGCGACAGGCGTGCACGCAAGTGGCAAGATATCGTTGGGACGTCCTGACATAAAATGCGCCCCATGATCAAACTCAGGGGCGCAGTGATCGTGCATTAGAACCGATAAGATGCCATTAAGCTGACATAGGGAAAGAATTTGTTTTTGTTCAAATTGCTTTCCACATTTGCCATTTCACGATCCAGATCAGCCTGTGAAATGCCGCCCCCTGCGGTGGCTGATGCGCTAAAGCCATTGTTAAGGATTGCCCCGACTTCGGCGCCGATGGTCCAATTTGTGCCAACGGTCCAATCATAGCCAACGGTGACCATTGGCGAAATTTGACGTGCAAATTTAACGGTCCCGTCAATTGTACCCGAGCTATATGATGTTCCGCCAATATCCGTTGCCGCACTAATCGTTGATTTGATTTTCACATCAGTATTCGATGAAAAAATACCACCAGATAGCCGCAGACCGCTGTTCATTGGATAATAATCCATCAACAGGCCAATTCCGCCCAAATTGCCGCTAACATCATAGGTAACGCCATCTTCGGTTTGTGACGATTTTTGCGAAACACCGCCTGCAAAAAACCCACGAAAGCCCAATTCAGTGGATTGGCGATACGACAATTGAATTTGCGGGCCAACGGTTGATATGCCCAAACCTGCGGCCATTTGTGCCTGTTGCGCCGAAGCTTGTGTACTTGCAGCGGCTACAATAGCTGCCGCGATCCATTTAAGTTTCATAAAATACCTCATAAAATAAAAAAGCCCCCAAATACTCGGGGGCTTTAGGATATTCAATTTTTGTGAAAAATCAATCTTCAGATTTTTCTTTTGGCTCTTCTTTGATTTCTTCGCCGGTGGTTTGGTCGACAACTTTCATCGACAAACGCACCTTGCCGCGATCGTCAAAGCCCAACAGTTTGACTTTGACCTCTTGGCCTTCTTTCAACACATCGGATGGATGGTTCAGGCGGCGGTTTTCGATTTGGCTGACGTGAACCAGACCATCGCGTTTGCCAAAGAAGTTCACAAAAGCACCGAAATCAACGACCTTAACGACTTTACCGTCATAAATGCCGCCAACTTCTGGTTCTGCGACGATTGAATAGATCATGTCATACGCAGTTTTGATGGAGGCTCCGTCAGGTGACGCAATCTTGATTGTGCCGTCTTCGCCGATATCAACCTTTGCACCAGATGTTTCCACGATCTCACGGATCACTTTACCACCAGAACCGATCACTTCACGGATTTTATCCACTGGAATGTTCATGGTTTCAATGCGTGGGGCGTGAACGCTGAATTCGCCTGCTTCGGTAATCGCTTTGGACATTTCGCCCAAGATATGCAGACGGCCTTCTTTGGCTTGGGCCAGTGCAGTTTTCATGATTTCAGGTGTGATGCCTGCAACCTTGATGTCCATTTGCAGCGACGTGATACCGTTTTCTGTACCGGCCACTTTGAAATCCATGTCGCCCAGATGATCTTCGTCACCCAAGATGTCGGTCAAAACCGCATAGGATCCGTCGTCTTCCAAAATCAGCCCCATTGCAACACCGGCAACCGGGGCTTTCAATGGAACGCCTGCGTCCATCATGGACAAGGATCCACCACAAACAGATGCCATCGAGGATGACCCGTTTGATTCAGTGATTTCTGATACAACGCGGATTGTGTATGGGAAATCGGTTGCTGCAGGCAATACCGCCTGAAGCGCGCGCCACGCCAATTTGCCGTGACCGATTTCACGACGACCAGGTGATCCTACACGACCAACCTCGCCAACCGAGTAGGGAGGGAAGTTGTAATGCAACAAGAAATTCGAACGTGAATTGCCGTGCAACGCGTCGATGATTTGTTCGTCATCGCCTGTGCCCAATGTGGTCACAACCAGACCTTGGGTTTCACCGCGTGTGAACAGAGCGGACCCGTGGGTGCGTGGCAATAGGCCTGTTTCACAAACGATCTGACGCACGTCTGTTGTTGAACGGCCATCGATACGTTTGCCGGTTTTAACAACGTCACCGCGCAGGATGGACGCTTCTAGCTTTTTCATTGCGGACCCAAGGTTCGCATCTTCTAGCTGTTCTTCGCTGAGCGCGGCTTTGATCGCTTCGCGGGCTGCTGCGACTGCTGCAACACGCTCTTGCTTATCTGACAACGCAAATGCAGCGCGCATTTGTGTTTCGCCTGCTGCTTTGACTGCCGCGTACAGATCAGAATAATCTGGCGCTTGGAAATCAAACGGCTCAAACCAACGCGACAGCCTGCAACAGGGCCCATGAACGGAACACCGGACAGGGTCAACGCCGCAGAGGCCGCGATCATTGCAACGATGTCAGGGTCATTGACCAAATCGTGGCTAAGAACGGTACACATGACCAGAACTTCGTGTTTGAAACCTTCTGCAAACAAAGGACGGATCGGGCGGTCAATCAAACGTGCGGTCAGCGTTTCTTTTTCGCTTGGACGTGCTTCGCGTTTGAAAAAGCCACCAGGGATCTTACCGGCGGCATAGTATTTCTCTTGGTAATGAACAGTCAGAGGGAAAAAGTCCTGACCCGGTTTCATTTCTTTGGCGAAAGTCACGTTTGCCATGACAGATGTTTCGCCCAATGTGGCAATCACTGTGCCGTCGGCTTGACGTGCAACTTTGCCGGTTTCCAGTGTCAGCGTTTCTTCGCCCCACTGCATAGATTTTTTCGATACTTCAAACATCAATGTTTCCTTATCGGCCCAATGGCCATGAACATAGGGGGCGGATTCCCCCTGACCCGTCATCTTATATTCCGGGCGCTGGGTCTGGGCGCCTGATCTCAGATGGGGCGCGTATATATGAGAATTGCGTTCAGGGAAAGACCATAAGTATGATGGATGGCTGGTCGCAAATCGTCGCTAGAATTGCGCACTAGGTGCATACCACCTCGCACGCGGATATGATCACTGATAGATCCTGACATAAAAAACCGCGCCCCGAGGGACGCGGTTTCGAAATCCAGCTTTGATCAAGCTTAACGGCGGATGCCCAAGCGTTTGATCAAGTCTTGGTAACGCTGCTCTTCTTTACCTTTTAGGTAATCAAGAAGCTTACGACGCTGCGCAACCATTTTCAAAAGACCACGGCGGCCGTGGTTGTCTTTTTTATGGGTTTTGAAGTGTTCGGTCAGCGTTGTGATACGTGATGTTAGGATTGCAACCTGAACTTCGGGCGAACCTGTGTCGCCTTCTTTGGTTGCGAATTCTTTCATGACGCGTGCTTTTTCTTCTGCAGTAATCGACATCGGGGTCTCCTATTCGTTAAAGGGTTAATGGCACAAGCCGGGATGTCGTCCAGCATGGCCCATGGAGGTGTGCCTGAATCACATGGACCAGACCGCGTCCGTTTAATGGAAAATCATGAAAATGGAAAGGATTGATTTAACGGGCCGGTAGGCTGATCACCGAGGCATCAAAAGGCGTCTCGCTATAAACCGTCAATTGCGTGACCCCATCTAATGTAATGCTGTATTGGTCCACGTCCGTTTGATTAATCGACACAGTGACCGTTTCCGGGTCATCAACTTCGAAAATGATCTGATCTTGAGAGGGGTCAAAATCCATAATCTTGGCCACTGCCTCCAATGTTGGTGGTGTCGTCACATGGATCATCGTATCTGCGCCATCACCCGTGGTAATCACATCGGATGTGTCAGATTGGATGGTATCGTCACCCGACCCACCATTCAAAAAATCGCCGCTGCCATCGCGTCCGGTCAAAATATCATTGCCTTCGCCACCAAAAAGGCTGTCTTGGCCCGTACCACCAATCAGCGTGTCATCGCCGCTATTGCCATGCAGCGCATCATCGCCCATGTCGCCCAAGAGGTAATCATTCCCTGCGCCTGCGATCAGGGTGTCGTTGCCGTCCCCGCCTGACATTGTATCGGCACCAAACCCGGCCCGGATGTGGTCATGCCCCCCATCACCCGAGAGAGCATCGTTGCCATCTTCTCCGACAAGGCTGTCGTCGCCATCGCTCCCGTGTATGTCGTCGTTGCCTGCGCCGCCTATCAATTCATCATCGCCGCCATGGCCGAATAATGTGTCATCGCCGTCGGCGCCGTGAAAACGGTCATACCCGTCAGACCCGTCCATCATATCATTCAGAAAACTGCCCAGCATCACATCCGCAGATGATTGAGGAATGGCCAAATCTTCGACGTCGTCATTGTCGTCTATCTCAGGATCCTCTGAAATCGGTTCCTCATAGGTGGGCAGCAAAGCCAGCCCGCCAAACATCATCAAACCAATAAAGCTTGCCATCATAAACATTGCACTACACCCTTTTCACCCATCGCTATCGTGAGGGTGTCTTTGGTCAAGAGCAATGAAAATTGGGGAAACTGGTTAACGGTTGGTTTCGATCTGGTCAATCAACTGAACGGCCCAATCGCCCAAAATGGGAATGAATTCGATTTGGGCAAGGATCTGGATTGTCAAATACACCAAGATTGTCGCACCCATCACAGATCCCAAACCAAAGGCCAAGC
>RFZH01000125.1 GCA_009920815.1 Paracoccaceae bacterium | reverse complement strand
CATGGGCATCGACGGAACACCAGTTTCAGGCGCGCACATTGATGTTTGGTCCGATAACGCAGAAGGGTATTATGACGTCCAAGATCCAACACAGCCCAAATGGAACAATCGCGGCATCTTTACCACGGGCCACGACGGCGCCTATTATTTCATCGGGATCAAACTGGTGTCCTACCCTGTGCCCGTTGACGGACCAGCGGGGGAAATGTTGACGGGTATGGGACGCCATCCCTATCGCCCTGCGCACACCCATATTATTGTCACAGCCCCCGGTTTTGAAAAGCTAGTGACACATATTTTTGTCGGAAATGATCCCTACATCGACTCTGACGCCGTATTCGGCGTCAAGGACAGCTTGATTGCCCCGTTCAAAGAGACAGAAAACGGAGCGACCCAATGGGAGTGTACGTTTAACATCGTGCTTGCGCCAGCACGACTGCGGTCTTGATCGTGACCGCCGCACCAGAACGCTTAGCGCATAACAAATGGGTTTGCCATTGGCTGATCTGACAAGTTAATCCACGTCGTGCGCGTTCTAAGGTAATCTTGGATACTGTCTTGCCCTGCTTCGCGTCCATAGCCAGATTGGTTAAAACCGCCAAAAGGTGCGATAGGCGATATCGCGCGATACGTATTTATCCAACAGATGCCCGACCGAATGCGTGATGATACGCGATGCGCGCGGGCAAGGTTTTGCGTAAACACGCCAGACCCCAAACCAAAAACGGTGCTATTGGCCAATGCGATTGCCTCTTCTTCGGTATCGAAGGGCATCAAAGACATAACAGGACCAAACATTTCAACGCGCAGTGTCTCAATGTCTGCGGTCGGACATTCAACCAACGTGGGCTGAAAATAATTCCCCAACTCGTGCGCTTTTTCTCCGCCAAACCGTATTTTTGCACCTTGGGACCTTGCTTGGGCAAGGGTAGATTGGATTTTTTCAACCTGCGCCTTTGTGCACAGCGGGCCGACATGCGTATGTGCATCCAACGGATCGCCCACGATAATGTCTTTTGCCTTTTTTTCGATCAACTGGGCGACAGCTTCAAATACCGACCGATGGATTAATCCGCGCGACCCAGCGACGCATGATTGGCCAGAGGCCCCGAAATTGGCCGCAATCAACCCGTTCGCTGCGCTTTCCAAATCTGCATCTTCGAACACCAATATCGGGGACTTACCCCCCAGTTCTAATGTGGTCACCGCAAAGTTTTCAGCTGAGTTACGCACCACATGGCGGGCCGCTTCGGGCCCACCGGTAAAGGCGATGCGATCAATTTTGGGATGCTGAGTCAAAGGAATGGCACAGTTTTCTGCGCTGCCTGTGATGATCGAAACGACCCCTTTCGGAAAACCGACTTGATCAATCAATTTCGCAAATTCCAACATTGGGATTGGCGCTTGTTCGGATGCTTTAAGAATGACAGCACAGCCGGCAGCCAAAGCGGGCGCTAACTTTGTCGCAGATAAAAACATCTGGGCATTCCACGGCACAACGCCTGCAACGATCCCAATTGGGACGTGCTGGGTAAAAACATGCATATCTGGTTTATCGATCGGCAAAACCGCACCTTCGATTTTATCGGCAAGCCCAGCAAAATAGCGGTAATACTCTGCAACATAGGCAGTTTGCGATCGGGTTTCAGACAACAATTTACCGCTGTCTTGCGTTTCCAATTCGCCTAAGGTTTGTGCATGCTGTTCAATCAAATCAGCCAATTTGAACAATAACTTACCACGCTGTGTTTGCGTCATGTCGCGCCAAGCTGGATCGTTCAGCGCGCGTTCTGCGCCGGCAATCGCGCGTTCAACATCCTTGGCACTAGCTGCAGAGAAACTTGCCCACGCCGCGTTGGTCGCAGGTGCAAGGCTATGCATTACCTCGCGCTCTACGCCATCGCAAAATTCCCCGTCGATATATAATTGATAATGTGGAAGCATCTCGTTTTCCTATGCAAAAGCAGGCATGACGTCGTCAATAAAGCGCAACAAGGACGCCCGTTTGCGTTCGCTTGTCATACCGCTATCAATCCAAAGCGCGAATTCATCATATCCCAAATCTTCGATCCGTTTCAATTTATCGATCACCTGCTGCGCCGTTCCAATCGTCAGATCTCGTAATAAGTTTTCAGGTCGCATCAGCGCGTTTGCATCTAATTCATCCTGCGTAAGGGTTTGGATCAAACCCTGTGAAACGGGGCGTTTGTTCTGAAACCACGCACCGAAATAATTGTAGTATCGACTTAAATCAGACGCGGCTTGTGCGACATCATCCGCATCTCGGCCAACATAGCCATGATGTAACAGCATGATTTTAGGCCGCTGTGCCCCAGTGGTTTTAACCGCCTCATTAAATCGGTTCATAAGGTCTGTTATTTCTTGTTCACCCTGCCAAAGAGGCGTGCACTGCACATTGAACCCATTTTGGACGGCAAATTCATGGCTGTTAGGATCACGCGCAGCAATCCAAATTGGCGGACCATTCTTTTGCAGCGGCTTTGGCGTGCTCGTGGAACTGGCAAATTGATAAAATTCACCGTCGTGCGCGCAATCGCCTTGCCATAGCTTTGGCAAGAGAGGGGCAGTTTCGCGCATGCGCTGCCCGGCTTGCCAAGCGTCCAGTCCTGGCATGATACGTTCGTATTCGTAACTATAGGCGCCGCGTGCAATGCCCAATTCCAACCGCCCGTTTGTCACCAAATCGGTCATCGCCGCTTCGCCTGCCAACTTGATCGGATGCCAGAAAGGTGCAATCACTGTACCCGTGCCCAAGCGCACGTTTTTTGTTTGATGGGCCA
This sequence comes from Paracoccaceae bacterium, assembly GCA_009920815.1. Classification (GTDB taxonomy): domain Bacteria; phylum Pseudomonadota; class Alphaproteobacteria; order Rhodobacterales; family Rhodobacteraceae; genus CAJXSD01. Next base: position 4,113 of record RFZH01000125.1, on the reverse strand, counting down.
AATCGACCAAAGACAAAAACGGGTTTGGCGCAATGGTGAATTCCATTCCATGATGTTCGCCTGTCCAAATGGCATGCATGCCGCCCTGATCCGCGATCTGACATAACGAAATAAATTCTGCATAAAGCTCAGAATGGGTTTGGCGTTCGTCCAAGCGCTCCATATGCGCAAACAACGAGAAATCCATCAGTTCTTTCCTTCTGTAAAATGGTGAATATCACCTTGTGTTTCATCCCCGACATACAGCCCAAAATGTCCCACGGATTGTTCCACTAAGAACCTATCCACCATGTCACGGTGGGGTTTTTGGCCAAAGTTGCAGAGTTTCAAATCAGCAAATGTCACCCAAATGCCAATGTCCGAAAAGTCGCCACTTAGCGCAGTGGCTAAAAAATAACTGTGGCGGTATCCCTGCTGGTCAGAGGTGTATACCGAAAAACTTTGACGAATTTTGGCGCTGTGGGATGGTGTATTTAACTGTTCTGCCAAGATTTGGCGCGGCGAAATGCGTGCGTCCCCTGCAAACGCTGGCAAGGCATATCCATCGCCTTTTTTGCACAACAACAGCGCGCCATCGCGTTCAAGCAAAACACCAACCTGTGATCGCGCTGTTTGGTCTCCCCGTCCTGCGGCGCGTTCGTCAGACAGATTAAAATAGTGTCCGCCAGACCACCCCAATCCGGGTCGATCAGAGGTGTTAAAATGTTCAACATTGCCCATTAAAACAACGTGGTCGCCCGCAGGGATAGCCGCATGTGTTACACAGGAAAACCACGCCGCACTATTGGTGATAACCGCACCGTCATTTGGACAAGGATGCCATTCGACCTGTGAAAAACGATCGCCTTTGTAAGAGGCAAAGGTATTCGACACCTCTTCTTGACCTTCGGACAATATATTAACGACAAACCGGTTGCAGGTGCGAAATTCTTCGAACGAGGATAAAAATTTGCCTGGGCACACCAAAATCATCGGTGGGTCCATGGACACCGAGGTAAAAGAATTCGCGGTAAAGCCGAAACGTTGCCCAGCATCATTAACCGTCGTTACAACTGTCACACCGGTCAAAAATTTCCCAAACGCTTTTTTTAATTCAGGGGCTGTCATGTTTGTGCGCCCACTTCTGCAATAAACGGCCTAAGAACATGCCAGACGTCATCCGCATGGGTCATCGGCATCATATGGGCGGCATTTTGCACGATATGGCTTTGCCCAAGCCGGCAGCGTGCAGCCATCGCTCTAGACATGTCGGGCGTCGAATTTGGTTCATCCGCCCCCGTGATGAACAACGCCGGACAGGTCATCCGCGCGAGGGTATCATTACTTGGGCCGTCATGATGGGCAAACACATGATAGGCCGCGCGATATGCACGCGGATCAACCGCAAGCAGCCATTCACGGCACGCATCGCGTTCTGGGCTTGGATCGGACCCAAACCAGCGATCTAGCGGCGCTGTTGGGTCTGGCACCTTTGTCGGCAAAATGGACGCGGCACGCGCTTGCACTGCAAGGGCCGCTTGCGCGGTGCGGCGAAAAATTGCGTTCATAGCAACAACGCCTGCAATACGATCACCCATTGCGCCCGCGATTTCCAGGGCGATCATCGCCCCCATTGAATGCCCCATGACGATCGCCCCGTTTGGGACCAAGGGCGCAATCGCGCCTACGTAATCTGCAAGCTGCGGTGCCTCATTTTCAAATGCCGTACTCTCACCATGCCCGGGCATGTCGACGGCAATCACCTGATGGTGTGTATTAAACAAATCGATCTGGCGCGCCCATGCTTCGGCCCGCAAGCCGACGCCATGGATCATAAAGATTGGTCGGCCACTGCCCTCAACGATACAGGCAAGGCCATCGCGTTTAGACCGCGGCCGGGTTGTCCAGGTCATGGCCCAGGTCCTTTAGATCTTGGTAGCGGTCACCAATTCGATGATGTGGGCGACCCGACGTTGCGCCCCCCAAGACAACAACAATTTCATCATTGCGCGGTGCATCCGGAATAGCGAACTGGATGGTCAAATAGTGCGACCGCCGTCCTGCATCGTTTTTATCCATCAAAGGCACCATAATCGGGGCATTTGCCGTTCCGCGTGTGTTGGTAAAGGCAAGGTATGATTTCGCCTCAACCGCAGAACGATAGTGGTTTCCAAACCGCAACGTGTGGATCAATCCAGAGGCATGTTCAATTTCACCATCCAGACCAACAACAGCCGCTTTGCCATATGCCTCAATTGCAGCGCCGGAACCGGCCAAGTCCAACATACGTGCAGTCAAAAGTTCCCCCAAAACAGGGCCATAGGCTTGAATTTCGGGTTTCAAGTCTTGGATAAAGCGCCCGGCCCATGGATTTTTGACAACAGCTGCAACCGCGAACATCCGCCAAGGGGTGGCAGCGGGCTTGAACCCTTCTATCAAGGTTTCTTCGTCATAAGTTACAATTTTTCTGATTTCGGGCTGCATTGTGGGGTCCTTTCCGTTGCGGCGACCCTCTGGCAAAATGAATATTTTGACAAACAATGATTTTACGGACATAGGTATTATTAAAACTTATGGCTAATTTATAATGGCAAAAAATCTACCCCCTTTGAATTGGTTTCGCGTCTTTGAAACGGCGGCACGGTGCCTAAGCTTTACCGCGGCTGCAGATGAGCTGGGCCTGACGCAATCAGCGGTTAGTCAACAAATTAAGGCACTGGAAACGCGACTAGGCACCCCATTGTTTATCCGGCGCCCAAGGGGGCTTGCACTTACGGATGACGCGCGCAAACTATTGCCATTGGTCGGATCCTCGTTGGATCAACTGCATGCGGCGGCACATATGTTTGCGCCACAGCCCAGCGAACAAATGATCACGGTCGCCGCATCGGTGAGCATCACACAATGGGTCATCGCGCCACGGTTAAGTGAATTCACATCCCTTTATCCCACCCAAAGGATCAGGTTTGTTGGAACAATTTGGGCCGATGAATTTCAAAATGACGCGGCTGATGTGGATATACGCTTTGGCCCAGCGCGCGCGTTTGCGCCCAGCGCTCAGCGCCTAAAGGACGAATTGATCGTTGTGGCCCATCCTGACAAAGATCCTGCAGCGCTGCCAGTCGTAGAAACGGTTGGTACCTCGCGCGGGTGGTCGGATTGGCAAAAGGAAAGCAATCTGTTTCCACACCTAAAACCATCGCTTTTTGTCGACAGTTATGGGCTTGCCTTAAACTTGGCAGAACAAGGATCCGCGATCGCATTGGTCAGTTCGTTAGTGGCAAAAACTTCTCTGACGGAAGGGCGCGTAAAACAGATCTCGGCAAGCTCGATTGCTGGCATCGAAGGATATCATATCAATTACAAAGCGAACAAACAGGCAGCCACAACATTTGCAAAGTGGTTTTTACAGGCGCTGTGATTAGCCTTATTTCCCGATGCGTCGCATGTAGTCTTTTCCGAACGCACGATATCCCGGACTGGTCGTCACAAGGTGGTGGGACAGATCGTTGTGCAAATCTGGCAATCGATAAAACGGCACATTTGGATGACTATGATGTTCCGCATGATAGGGCATATTCCACGCAAAAAAGCGAACAAGCCGGTTGGTAAAGGTCGTTCTCGAATTCTCGAGCATATTGGCAACTGCAGGACAATGGCCATGTTCCGCCAAAAGATAAAGGCGCAAGACCGGCTGCCCAACGAGCACCGGCAAAATCCATAGCCAAATCAGCAGCCAACTCCAAAGCAAAGTCAGGCATAGGCCCACATAACACAACAGCAACACGCGCGCCTCGAGACAGATCAGCTTGTGTTTTCGAGGCGGCAAATAGGGTGCATCGATTGTACCAAAGGCGTTGCGCCAAATTTGACAGATCATGCCACGCCAATACCCCCAGCCAGAGAGATAGATCAAAAACTCAGATCGGGTGGCTGGCCGTGGGCCATGTTCCAATTCTGGATCACGCTTTGGATCATTGGTGAATTTATGATGTGCAAAGTGAAAATAACGAAACCAATTAAACGGTAAGAGCAACGGTACACTGATCACGTGACCGACAAGGTCATTCAGCCAGGGCGTTCGAAAAGGCGTCGAATGTGTACATTCATGGCTAAGCGTGAACAAAAATGCGA
>RFZH01000124.1 GCA_009920815.1 Paracoccaceae bacterium | reverse complement strand
AAGATGCGCAAGCGCAATACTTGGCTGCGCGCGATCTTGGATTTGTTGTCGTGGCAGGGCACATCGACGGTCAACCTTTCACACAGGCCGAGGGTGCATTTGGTCCTGTCTATGGATCCGATGACATCTATTACAGTGGTCATGTGACACTTGTGTCGGGGCAATCAAAGCTATCCAGTAAAATTGATCTGACACTGCAACTGGGGTGGAGCGTTCCGCGGCTTTTGGGGAATGTACCTGCACATCAATTGGATGTCTCTGCTATTATGGACAAAACAGGCGCGTTTTCCGGTGAGGTTGGATACAATGGCGCAAAGGCCGACCTGTCGGGTGGTTTTTTCACCAACGATCCAACGAAAGAAGGGGTCATGCTGAGGGCGGCTTTTGCAGGGCAAACCTTTTACGGTGTCATCGCTGCAGATCGTATAGATTAGACTATTTTGTCTTTGCTGCCTTAATTTTGTTGGCTTCTTCGCTTAAAAACATCCGCGCACGACGCTCTGCAAGACGCACGCGGATCGAGGTCATGTATGCCTCTTCCATTGTCGAGGATGTGGCGGACAAAATTTTGGCGGTTTTATAGATAATGTCATCGTCACCCAACTGGTTGGCCAAAACGATTGCGTCCTTGGCAAGCGCATCGGCAAGATCGTCAATGACACTCATCTTATTATCGTGATGTTTCGGTGAGGCGGCGTTTCACATAGCCGGTGACGTGTTCAATCATCGGGTCCATGTGTGGCTCTTCAAAAAAGTGACCAGCGCCTTCAAGTTGGGTGTGCGTGATTGTGATGCCACGTTGGTCTTTTAACTTATCAACCAACGCCTCGGTGTCCGAAGGCGGAGCAATGCGATCCGCAGTCCCGTTGATAATCAATCCAGAGGATGGGCAGGGGGCTAGGAACGAAAAGTCGTACATATTTGCAGGTGGCGACACGGAAATAAATCCCGTGATTTCAGGGCGACGCATCAAAAGCTGCATCCCAATCCACGCGCCAAAACTAAATCCGGCAACCCAACAATGTTTGGAGTTGTTGTTCATGGATTGCAAATAATCTAACGCAGACGCCGCATCAGACAATTCGCCAATACCTTGGTCATATTCGCCCTGCGACCGGCCTACGCCGCGGAAATTAAACCGCAGAACCGTGAACCCCATGTTATAGAACGCATAATGCAGATTATAGACGACCTTGTTGTTCATCGTCCCGCCAAATTGCGGGTGAGGGTGCAGCACGATTGCAATCGGGGCGTCACGATCTTTTTGTGGATGATAACGACCTTCTAGGCGGCCTTCTGGGCCTGCAAAAATAACCTCGGGCATAGTGTACTGTCTCTCCTCAGGGGTTGCTAATTCTTGACAAATTAAGTCAACCATCTTAGAACTATTCTAAATCAGGGTATCCTGATGGTTATCTTCAGATAATCCCTGTGATGGCCAAGGTCAATGAATTTGCGGATCAATTAACCATGAAACTGAGCACAAAAGGCCGATATGCAATGATCGCGCTGACGGATATGGCGCTGCAACCTGCTGAAAGTTTGATTACTTTGGGGGATATCTCAAAGCGTCAAGATATTTCGTTGGCCTATCTTGAGCAACTTTTCGTCAAATTGCGCCGTGCAGGTTTGGTCGAATCGGTGCGTGGGCCAGGAGGTGGATATAAACTGGCGCGCTCGACCTCAGATATTCGGGTCTTTGATGTGCTATCGGCTGTTGATGAAACCATTGATGCGCTTCACAAAGGGGCGGGTGCGACGGGCGCATTGTCAGGATCGAAATCGCAATCTTTGAACAATCGTTTGTGGGAAAGCCTGTCAGCGCATGTATATGTGTTCTTGCATCAAACACGTCTGTCCGATGTGGTTGAAAACGCGCTTGCGCCTTGTCCAGCGGTGCCGACGCTGTTTTCCATCGTGGACGAAGATTGATGCGTTGTTATCTTGATCATAATGCAACCACGCCCCTACGGCCAGAAGCGCGTGATGCGATGATTGCGGCGATGGATATTGCCGGTAACCCTTCATCGGTCCATACCGAAGGACGTGCAGCAAAATCGATAATCGAGCGCGCGCGTGGCCAGATCGCGGCTGCCTTGGGGGCAGAAGGGGCTGATATTATTTTCACGTCTGGTGCGACCGAAGCGGCGGCCTTGGCTTTGCGCGATTACGGTATCAGTTGTGCCGAGATCGAGCATGATGCCGTCACCAGTTGGTGCGATACGTCCTTGCCCGTGGATACCAACGGTCATGTCAGGACAGATGATCCAGCCCGATCAGCTATCCAATTCGCCAATTCCGAAACAGGTGTTATTCAAACCTTGCCCGATGGCCTGTATATGTCCGATATGACCCAAGCGTTTGGCAAGCTGCCAATTGCGTTTAATTGGTCTGGGGCCCAAATGGCCATCGTATCAGCCCATAAATTGGGCGGGCCAAAGGGTATTGGCGCACTAATCGTTAAACGCGGTACGGATATTGCTGCCCAGATACGGGGGGGCGGTCAAGAAATGGGGCGTCGATCGGGAACTGAAAATCTGATCGGGATTGCTGGGTTTGGGGCCGCCGCACAGGCCGCAGCCCGAGATTTGGCCGATGGCGCGTGGGAACGTGTCGAAAAACTTAGAAACATTCTAGAAAAGGCCATTGAACAATCGGCAAATAAGACTATTTTTGTCGGAAATGCTGTGTCGCGTCTTCCGAATACGTCCATGTTTGTGACCGACGGATGGAAAGGGGAAACCCAAGTGATGCAGATGGATCTTTCTGGTTTTGCGGTGTCCGCAGGATCGGCCTGTTCCAGTGGTAAGGTTAAATCCAGCCGCGTTTTGCGGGCAATGGGATTGAGTGAGACACAAGCGGCCTCGGCCTTACGTGTTAGCTTGGGGGTCAACACGACCCACGACGATGTTATGCAGTTCGCAGAGACGTGGATTGCGCATGTGAATAAATTTCAGGCCCGAAACGGGGCCAACAGATAGGAGGCCACGCATGGCGGCTTTGGACAAACTCGAGGTTAAAGAAGGCGTTGATCAAGAAACGGTTGATGCGGTTCTTGAGGTTGGGACCTACAAATACGGTTGGGAAACTGAGATTGAAATGGAATACGCCCCGAAAGGCGTGAACCCAGATATCGTGCGCCTCATTTCCGATAAAAATGACGAACCTGAATGGATGACCCAATGGCGTTTGGCGGCGTTCGAGCGTTGGGAAAAAATGTCAGAACCCAAATGGGCAATGGTAAATTACCCAGAAATCGATTTTCAGGATCAATACTATTATGCGCGCCCGAAATCTATGGCGGAAAAACCTAAATCTTTGGATGAGGTGGATCCCAAGCTTTTGGCGACCTATGAAAAGTTGGGCATCCCGTTGAAAGAACAAATGATCCTTGCGGGTGTTGACGGAGCAGAAGATATGCCCGCCGAAGGCCGCAAGGTCGCGGTCGATGCTGTGTTTGACTCGGTCTCTGTCGGGACGACGTTCCAGGCCGAATTGAAAAAGGCCGGCGTGATTTTCTGTTCAATCTCTGAGGCGATCCGTGAATACCCAGAATTGGTCAAAAAATATCTAGGCTCAGTCGTTCCTGTAACCGATAACTATTACGCAACGCTCAACAGCGCGGTGTTCTCGGATGGGTCGTTCGTTTACATTCCGCCAAACACCCGTTGTCCGATGGAACTGTCGACCTATTTCCGTATTAACGCGGAAAATACAGGCCAATTTGAACGCACGCTGATTATTGCGGATAAGGGCAGCTATGTGTCCTATCTTGAGGGATGTACAGCACCCAAACGCGATACTGCACAGCTGCACGCAGCGGTCGTTGAAATCATCGTCGAAGAAGACGCCGAGGTAAAATATTCCACGGTTCAAAACTGGTACCCGGGTGATGAAAACGGCAAGGGCGGCATTTACAATTTTGTCACAAAGCGTGCCGATTGTCGTGGCGATCGGTCCAAAGTGATGTGGACCCAAGTTGAAACAGGATCCGCCGTCACTTGGAAATATCCGTCCTGCATTTTGCGCGGCAATGAAAGCCAAGGCGAATTTTATTCGATCGCGATCGCAAACAATCACCAACAAGCCGACACAGGCACAAAAATGGTGCATTTGGGCAAGAACACCAAATCACGCATTGTGTCGAAAGGCATCAGCGCGGGCGTGGCGCAAAACACCTATCGTGGTTTGGTGTCGATGCATCCAAAGGCGAAAAACAGCCGCAATTACACCCAATGCGACAGTTTGTTGATCGGCGATAAATGTGGTGCACACACGGTTCCCTATATCGAGGTGAAAAACAATTCATCCCGCGTCGAACACGAGGCAACGACATCCAAGGTCGATGACGAACAGCTGTTTTATTGCCGCCAACGCGGCATGGACGAAGAAGAGGCCGTGGCCTTGGTTGTGAATGGATTTTGCAAAGAAGTATTGCAGGCACTGCCCATGGAGTTCGCGATGGAAGCGCAACAATTGGTGGCAATCAGTCTAGAAGGGTCGGTTGGCTGATGGTCTGGTCCAAATCTTCGAAAATGATCGTCACCACGACCCCAAGTGTCGAGGGCTATCAGATTGCCGAATACAAAGGCATCGTGGTCGGAGAGGCGATCATGGGCGCAAATATCTTGCGCGACATGTTCGCAGGGATAACGGACATCATCGGCGGTCGGTCTGGCGCCTACGAAAGCAAGTTGCAGGATGCCCGTGAAACCGCATTGCACGAATTGGAACAACGCGCGCGCGCGCTCGGTGCCAATGCGGTTGTTGGTGTTGATCTAGATTACGAAGTCGTCGGCCAATCCATGTTGATGGTCTCGGCCTCTGGCACTGCGGTCGTCATCGGCTAATGATCACTCCGGTTGTCCATATCCACGACCTGCCGACCGAACATTTCGGTCCAGACGGCAGCGCCCTGTTCGGCGCGGCCATCGCTGAGGTGGGCGAGGCTTTGGGATCAACTGGGTTGGGGGCGATGTTTGTGCAGGTCGAGCCGGGCAAACGCGCGTTCCCGTTTCACAACCATTTGGCCAATGATGAAATGTTTGTCGTCATAGAAGGATCAGGCACATACCGCTATGGGGATCTTGAATATGCGATCAAGGCGGGCGATGTTTGCTATGCTCCTCGCGGTGGGAAAGATACCGCACATCAAATTATCAATACAGGCACAGTGACGTTAAAATATCTTGGCCTGTCTACGATGGCCGACCCCGATGTTGTCGAATATCCCGACAGCGATAAATTCAGTGTGCTGGGCATTCACCCAGGTAAAAATTATTCAGAAAAATATTTTGGACATATTGGTCGCCCGAACGACACCCGAGATTATTGGGAGGGTGAAGGCAGCTGATGCGCGCATTCAATTTCATATCAAGCCTTTGCAACAGTCATGTACCCGCGCCACGACTAACTTGGGCGGAGCAATGACGATGACTAAAGAGCTCTTTTTAAGCGAAGAATTAAAGCTATCGCGAAAGACAAGGGTCTTGGACGTGGGGGCCAATCCGTTGAATCGTCCGCCTTATGCGGATTTGCTGGATCATGGCCAATGCGAACTCTTTGGCTTTGAACCGCAAAAAGATGCTTTTGAGAAATTACAAGCAGAGCCGAAAGAGAACCGCACATATTTCAACGTGGCCGTCGGAAATGGTGGGCACAAGACATTGAATATCACGTCTTATGACGGATTTACGTCGCTTTTTAAGCCTTATCGTCCAACTTTACGGTATCTGAGGCGGTTTGTTCGTCACATGCGCGTTGTGGATCATATAGGTCTGGACCTTGTGCGTTTGGATGACATTGACGCATTGCCGCCAGTGGATTTGTTGAAAATAGATGTGCAGGGGGCTGAAAAAGATATTATTCAGTCGGGCGCGCAAAAGCTGCAAAATTGCGTGGCGATCATTTTAGAAACGCGTTTTTTGCGTTTGTATCATCACGAACCCATGATGGGTGAAATGGATGTGTTTCTGCGCGATTTAGGGTTTATCTTGCATAAATTCATTGCGCCAAAGTCAGTAATGATCCGCACGTCCCAAGATGGCCGATTGCGGCCGCGCCGGGCGGGATCGCAATTGTTGGACGGGGATGCCGTTTATATTCGCGATTTGTCCAAGGTTGCGGACATCAGCGACGATGCGTTAAAGCATTTGGCGATGTGCGCTGCCAGCGTCTTTGAAAGTTATGATCTGGCGCTGTCACTTATGGATACGCTTGTGGCGCGTGGTGCCGTGTCTGATACCGTACCTGAACGGTTCCTGGCCTATGTGCCCCAAGAATTAAAGCGGTGATCGCATGAGTTTAGTTGTCGCGATCCGGACCAATAAATGGACAGTCAATGAACAGCGCGTCTTTGATCAGTTGAGCTCTCTGCTTGGGGCTGATTTCAAAGTTGTGTTTCACAATCGTCCTGATGACCTAACGGTGCCTTTGGACTGTGTGGATATCAACAACAGCGTGATCCAAAGCATGGGGCTAAGATCTGTGTCGGATTGGGGATGGCGGTGCGGGGATTACGCTTATTACGCATTGCGTAACGCATATCCCGAGTATGATCACTACATGTTGGTGGAGCCTGACGTATATTTCTCAGGGCAGCCTAAGTTGTTTTTTAACCAAATCGCAGCGATTGATGACGATGTCGTCGGATTGAAAATCGGGGATTTTGATCGCAATCACATCTTTGCTCGCCGCTTGGGTGAGGTCGCGCCAAAACGCGCTATTTTTGCCATGACGCGTTTTAGCGGCGCGGCATTGGATTATGCATACAAACAGCGACAAGCTTATTCCAAAGAAAATATCCCCGAACGTGTCTATGCCAACGATGAACTGTTTATGTTTTCGTATTTATTGGCGGCAGGGATGTTTCGTGTTGCCGACCTAATGATCGTTGCACCAGATTGGTTTGTAGATGTACAATTTGATACAGCTCCCGATCTGTTGGTTGAGCATGTGGA
>RFZH01000123.1 GCA_009920815.1 Paracoccaceae bacterium | reverse complement strand
AAGTCTTATTCCAAGATGAAGCGCGGAAAATTGGGCCCAGAGGGAACTATTGATCTACATGGTATGACGGTTTCACAGGCGCATTCTGCGCTGATTCATTTTGTAATCTCAAGTCACAACAGAAACTTCCGGCTTTTGCTTGTTATTACTGGAAAGGGTAAGAAATCAGATGATTTTGGACCAATCCCTAGGCAAATTGGTGTGCTAAGGCATCAAGTTCCTCAATGGTTAAAGATGGCGCCTCTTGCACCTTTGATATTACAGGTAACAGAAGCGCACGTTAAACACGGCGGGGGTGGTGCATATTACGTGTACCTGAGAAAGCGCCGTTAACAGGTTACGTTTGCCCAGACGTTGATTGCCCACAGCCTGAGAATGCAAAATCAACGCTAATGGTATAATGCGGTTATTCGGACCACCGATTTTGTGGTCGTTGCAGCTATCTCAGCTTTGCTTGGCTTGAAACGCGCCCGATGTAGTCACGCAAATTTTCAGATGATATAGGTTTGTACATCAATTCAATGCCTGATTTTTGACAATCTTGCATTACCTGCTGTGTACGGTTTGCAGTAATGAGTGCGGCTGGAATGCGCCCATAAATGCTCCATAATTGACGAATTGCGTCAGTTCCGGTTTCCCCAAGGTCCAATTGATAGTCCGCCAATATAACGTCAGGCACGATATCTATTTCGTGCAAAAGAGAAATTGCCTCCGAACCTGACAAAACAGGTAAAACATCAATTCCCCATTGTTCCATAGTAATGGTAAGAGCCCCCTGTAACTCGACATCGTTTTCAATCAGTAACGCAACCAAATTTGGCTCAATCGTTTGGATGTTGTATTCTTGCTTTTGGTTTGGATGTTGTACACTTCGAACGGTGCGCGGTATTTCGACCAAAAATCCAGTCCCCACGCCAACTTTTGATTCAACTCTTAGCGGATGATTTAATAATGAACATGCGCGTTCAACGATGGCTAGACCCAGGCCCATCCCCTCTGCAGCGCTTGCAGATGCGTTTAGTCGTTGGAATTCGCCAAAGATGATATTCTGTTTATCGTCCGGAATTCCTGGTCCTGTATCCCAAACTTCAACCCGCACTGAGCTTTTGTTTTGCCGCACACCAACCAGTACCTTGCCCGCGTCAGTATATCTTAACGCATTTCCGATCAAATTTTGTAAAATTCGACGTAAATATGTGGCATCACTTTGCACGACCGCATTGGTTTTGACGAACCTTAGATCAAGCTTTTTTTGCGCAGCAACGGGGCTAAATTCATCACGCAGTTGATCCAAAATTACTCCAAGCGAGACGGCGCCAATATTAAATGACGCACGCCCGGAATCGAGCTTTGAAATATCTAAAAGCGCCTCGAGTATATTCTCAACACTGTTTAATGCCCGTCCGGCTTTACCAATGATGTCTCGTGCGCGTTCGTCAGATGAAGCGTTATCCAATGAAGCGATATATAGCTTTGCCGCACTGAGTGGTTGAAGTAAATCATGAGAAGCTGCAGCGACAAAGCGCGATTTTGATGCATTTGCCCGTTCAGCAACAGCAAGCGCGTCTTCAAGTTCAAGTGTGCGTTCCAATACGCGCTGTTCAAGTGTTTCGTTTGCTGTTTTTATGGCGCGGATCGCTTTTGTTTCAGACGTAATATCTGTGAAGGATATAACGAAACCACCGTCTGGCATTTCTTGGGCAAACACATCCAAAATCGTTTGCGGACCATGTTCGATTTCAAATCGGATTGGTACCCTTCCTGATTTTTGTCTTCCCCAATCTTGGATCGCATTCGGTGTCATTTCCGCTACGAATTTTATTTTTCCCTCAAGCTTTGCCAGTATTGTTTCGAATGGCGTGCCAACGCGAATGGATGACAACGAAATCGGTAATAGCTCTGCGATCCGATGGTTCCACCCAACGATGCGCGCTTGATTATCGAAAATACAAACGCCTTGGATCAGGTGTTCAAGCGTGGCACGGATCAGCTTTGCTTGATCATCAAGCATGCGTTCTCGTTCTTGACGTTGAAGCCGCATGATATCTGATACGTCCGTTTGCAAGATAACGGTACCACCGTCTGGCGTATGATGTTCACTGACTTGGACCCATCGATTCCATATGATCCGCACGTTAAAGATAACATGTGTTTCCTGATGGCGCTTAAGCCGACGTTCAGCCCATTGTGCAGGTGTTTCATTCGGTGGCAGTGATAAGAATGAGCTTTCGCTTACCATCCGCACATAGTTATCAAACAAAAGGCCTGGTAACAGGTGATCGTGTATGTCGGGCATATGCATGCCAAACCTTGAGTTACACAATACCAGCCGATCATTGGCATCAAATAGGGCAAACCCTTCTTGAATTGCCTCGATAGCATTCGCAAGGTTAGACCGCGCTGCTTCTGTCTCGGAATTGGCTTGTGCCAATTGGGCATTGGATTCGTTTAATAAATCTAATGCGTGCTCTAGTTCTTTGGTTCTGTTCTGTACATCTTGTTCTAGCACTGCAGCGCGCTGAAATTGCGCATATGCAGCACCTGAGGCATCGGTTGCCTGTTCAACACGGTTCATCAGCGCAAACACAATTTTCGATAGTTTTTTGTTTTGAACTTCGACGCTGTCGAGTGGATTGATCAAGGAATTATTCATGCAATTTCCTTGGGTGCATATATCGCAACGCCTGTCAGCGTTTGATTTACGTGCATCGAATTAAATTGTTCGCCGTATGTCGAAAAGCCAACGACTTTATGATCTGATAAAATATTACTTAGTGCGCGTGTCTTTTGTTTTTCTTGTGCTTCCAACTTTCTTAAAATGCAATCACAGGCCAATATAATGTCGGGCTGATCTAACTGTGCAAGCTTACCAAGTTCGGAGCGCAAATGATCCTCCATATCCATTGGGTCCGCTAAGGTTAGAACCAACCCTTCATCAATAGCTGAAAAGAAAATGAGATCACCATTTTCTGCAACTTTTTGAATTGCACGTACATGATGTTGACCGCCCACACGCACAACAACCGGATGAGCGGCAAAAGTAAAAGGTGTCAGTTGCTCTGGATCTTTTCCTAACAAACGGGCGTATTCGCGTGCTGCGGGCGCGGCGTTGATTTCGCTAACCGTTCTTGTTGCTGGGTCCGCTTTGGTGACGACCATTCGACAATCTGTTGGAACCAAATGATCGGTTTTGAAAACCTTAATTGGACATTTGGTCCGCACCTGCGCAAGCACCGCTGCGTTTTGAAAAAACTTTCCTTCGTACAAAATCCGGGTCTTATGAAAATCTATTCCGTCCGCGGATGACCCGCCAAACATTTGCACCGGGCCTAACCCAACAGAAAGTGTTGAAACAATTGTATCTTCGGCGCGTGATAATCCGTCTATCAAAATATAATTGAATTCATGTTCCCACTGCGGTTTAAGCTCTGCAAGAATTGCACGGGTTCGAACCATCTCATGCGCTATGTTGTTCAGGCTGTCAGGGGAAAGATCAGTTATTATTTTTGTTTTCGCTACAAAATGACTCGAGGGTAAGCCAATCGCAACAATGCGCCGATCACGATAGCCGCCATCACAAATTTCGCCCGCGGTTGTACACCCAATAATTGGCGTATTCGGACAAAACTCACGGTAATCTTCCATCATTTTTTCAAAATCTGCACTAGGTGCGATCAACAAGATGATTAGCGCAAAAGGACCCTGACCCAGCTTAGCCGCCAATGTTTGAAGTGCGTTTGCGTCACCACAATCAACATCCGCCACGCGCACGATACGATTGTCATCCGACATATCGGTGCCATGAACGCTATTGTGCGTCATTCCTTATCTCCCTAGGGGTATGTTTTTTATATGTTACGCAGCTTAGACGCGTTCTTGCAACACGTTTGAAAAGCTTGCCTCTTTCGCGATCAAAACAGCCTGAGTTCTGCTTTGAACGCCGAGCTTGCGCATGATTGCTGTGACATGCGCTTTTACAGTGGTTTCAGCAATCGTAAGATCAAAAGCAATTTGCTTGTTCAATTTACCTTCGCAAATTAATTGCAAAATACGCGCCTGTTGATTGGTTAATGTACTGAGACGGGCAAGGACATCGCTCTGCACCGGGCCATTTAGTTGTGCTTCATCCAACAAAACAAATCCGTCAGGTACAAAGGTGTGGCCAACGCGAATTGCTTTTATAGCGGCAGAGAAAACCTCACGTTTGCTATGTTTAGGAATAAATCCAGATGCGCCGGCCCTTATTGTCGAGGTAATAACACGATTGTCGGCCATAGATGAAACAACGACCACTGGCACCAGCGCTGCATTTTTTAGGCGGATCAAACCGTCTAATCCATCGACATCGGGTAGGTTTAAATCCAAAACGATCAAATCTGGGCAAAAGCCCTTGGCAATCATTTCAACTGCATCGGTTAAATTTGCAGACGTTTTGATATTTCTTATGTCCGCAACCGTCCCAAGGGTCATAGAAAGTGCATCGCAAAACAGCGGATGATCATCGACAATAAGTGCCGAGTGAAAATGTCTTTCGTGTTGTTGCTTTGTGCTTTCCATCAAGACCTCTGTACTTTTGTGAAATCACTTTAGCAAAATATATTTTCATGAACACTTAGCCAATGGTCGAATGAAGCAAAAGAAAACCCCCAAACCTTTGGTCTTGGGGGTTTTTAGATATTAGTGTGGTCTCGTCTTAACTTTGCAACGATTTCACAGTGATCTCACCGTCTTTCATCGCCTGAATGGCCTTGGCGGCCGCGTTTGATCCAGCAGCTGTTGTGAAATATGGAATCTTGTCAAACAATGCCACCGAACGAATTTGACGGCTGTCTTCGATTGATTTCGCACCTTCGGTCGTGTTGAAGACCAGATCAATTTCACCGTTCTTTAGGCTATCAACAATATTTGGTCGGCCTTCAGACACCTTGTTAATGGTCTGACAAGCAACATTATTTTCGGCAAGCCACGATGCGGTTCCAGATGTAGCAACAAGGTTAAAGCCTAAATCCGCCATAATTTGTGCAGTTTCTAGCGTTTCATTGGATTTGTCGCTGTCTTTGATCGAAAAGAACACATTGCCCGAGGATGGTAATTCCATACCGGCACCCATTTGTGCCTTTAAAAATGCGCGGGCAAAGTTGCGATCCCATCCCATAACTTCGCCGGTTGACCGCATTTCTGGACCTAAAATCGTGTCAACGCCAGGAAAACGTGCAAAAGGCATAACGGCCTCTTTTACACTGAACCAAGGCATATTCGGGTCCGCTAGTGTCATAGGGTCACCCATCGGCAAGCTTTCATCATAGCTTGCATCACGATATGGCTCACGCAGCGGGAAATTTGACAATGGTTCACCCGCCATCAGTCGTGCTGCAATAGACGCGATCGCGCTATCGGTTGCCTTTGCAACGAAAGGCACGGTGCGTGATGCCCGTGGGTTGACTTCGATCAAGTAAATTTCACCGTCCTTGACTGCGAATTGTACGTTCATAAGGCCGACAACATTCAAGCCCAAAGCCAAGGCGTTTGTTTGGCGTTTTAATTCTTCGATGATTTCTGTTGAAAGCGAATATGGTGGCAACGAACACGCGCTATCACCCGAATGAACACCTGCTTCTTCAATGTGCTGCATAATACCTGCAACGTGCACATCCTTGCCATCCGACAGGGCATCAACATCACACTCAACGGCACCTGACAAATAGCTGTCTAGCAAAACAGGACTATCACCAGATACGACCACAGCCTCACGGATGTAACGACGTAGTTGATCCATGTCGCGTACGATTTCCATCGCACGACCACCCAAAACATACGATGGACGAATGACCAGCGGGAAACCAATGTCTTCTGCAATGTCCAATGCCTCAGCATCAGAATGTGCAATGCCGTTCTTTGGTTGTTTCAATCCCAACTGATTGACCAACGCTTGGAAACGCTCACGATCTTCGGCCAAGTCGATGGCGTCTGGGGTTGTCCCAAGAATTGGAATACCTTCCGCCTCTAGCGAATTTGCCAACTTCAGTGGTGTCTGACCGCCAAATTGGACGATGACGCCATGCAGCGTTCCATTTTCCTGTTCTACGCGCAGGATTTCCATAACGTGTTCAAAGGTTAGCGGTTCGAAATACAAACGATCCGATGTGTCGTAGTCGGTTGAAACCGTTTCAGGGTTACAGTTGATCATGATGGTTTCATAACCTGCTTCCGTCAGTGAGAAACAGGCATGACAACAGCAGTAATCAAATTCAATACCTTGACCGATACGGTTAGGACCACCGCCCAAAATGACAACTTTCTTTTTATCTGATGGTCGCGCTTCACATTCGACATCGCCCATCATAGGCGCTTCGTATGTGGAGTACATGTAGGGTGTCTGCGCTTCGAATTCTGCGGCGCAGGTATCGATACGCTTAAATACTGCATGAACCCCAACGTTCAACCGAGCGCGACGAACGTCAGATTCTTTGAACCCTGTCAGTTTTGCCAAACGCGCATCGGTAAAGCCCAACATTTTCAGGTTTCGCAAGCCCGCAGCATCGCTTGGCAGGCCGTTATCAATAACAACCTGCTCTGCGTCTACTATTTCGCGGATCCGATCCAAGAACCAAGGATCGAATTTTGTCACGTTGAAAATCTCGTCATTGGTCAGGCCGTGACGCATCGCTTGTGCGATAGTGCGCATGCGATCTGGGGTCTGCCTGCTGATTGCTTCGATGATTGCTTGTTTTTCTGGGGCGCCCGGAATTTCAACATCGTCAAACCCTGTCAATCCAGATTCCATCGATGCCAGCGCCTTTTGCAAGGATTCGTGGATGGTACGGCCAATCGCCATTGCTTCGCCAACCGACTTCATAGCCGTTGTCAGCAATGGTTGGGAACCGGGGAATTTTTCGAATGCGAATTTTGGGATCTTTGTGACAACATAGTCAATTGTCGGCTCAAACGACGCCGGCGTCA
>RFZH01000122.1 GCA_009920815.1 Paracoccaceae bacterium | reverse complement strand
TTTGGCGGTTGACCTTCCCAAACCCCGACCATAAAGTCGCCCTCGCATTTAAAGGAGTTAGGGTCATGAAAACCCTCGTCGTCGTGGTAGGTTTCAAGCGCATGGGTCGATAAGCGTCACCATATCTGAACCCCATGCGCCCCCAAAACTAGGGGGCTTTTTTATATGCAATTGATGTTAGGCGTAGAACGGAGTTGAACAAATGACACGTCAAATGATCGGAGCTAAAATGATTGTCCAAGCCTTGAAAGATCAAGGTGTGGATACTGTCTTTGGGTATCCGGGCGGTGCTGTCCTCCCGATTTATGACGAGATTTTTCAACAAAACGATATTCGCCACATCTTAGTGCGCCACGAACAAGGTGCGGTTCACGCGGCCGAAGGATATGCGCGTTCCACCGGCAAACCCGGCGTTGTTTTGGTGACCTCTGGTCCCGGTGCGACAAATGCGGTCACGGGCCTGACCGACGCGTTGTTGGACAGCATTCCATTGGTTGTTTTGACGGGTCAGGTACCAACATTTATGATTGGGTCAGACGCCTTCCAAGAGGCCGATACTGTTGGCATCACGCGCCCTTGTACGAAACACAACTGGTTGGTCAAAGACACCGCCGATCTGGCGGCAACCATTCACGAGGCATTCCATGTGGCCACGTCTGGTCGCCCTGGCCCCGTATTGGTTGACATCCCCAAGGACGTTCAATTCGCGTCAGCAAAATACACAGAGAAAAAGCAGGTCAACACAAGCCATTATCAGCCTGTGGTCAAAGGTGACATGGACCAGATCACAAAATTGGTCGAAGCCATCGAAAAGGCGGAACGCCCTGTTTTCTATACAGGTGGCGGTGTCATCAACTCTGGCCCTGCGGCCAGCCAGTTGTTGCGCGAATTGGTCGACGCCACTGGGTTCCCGATCACATCGACATTGATGGGCTTAGGCTGTTATCCGGCGTCTGGCAAATCTTGGCTGGGTATGTTGGGCATGCACGGTCTTTATGAGGCCAACTGGGCCATGCATGATTGTGACCTGATGATCAACATTGGCGCGCGCTTTGATGACCGTATTACAGGTCGTTTGGACGCGTTCAGCCCAAAATCGAAAAAAGCGCATATCGACATTGATCCATCCTCGATCAACAAAGTGATCCGCGCGGATATCCCAATCATTGGCGATGTCGGTCACGTCTTGGAAGACATCCTAAAAGTGTGGAAAGCCCGCGGTCGCAAAACCAATACCGAAGGTTTGGCAAAATGGTGGGCCCGGATCGAAGAATGGAAAAAGGTCAACTGTTTGTCCTACACACAGCAAGGCAACACGATCAAACCGCAATACGCGTTGGAACGGCTTGAGGCATTGACCAAGCACCGCAAAGATCGGTTTATTTGTACCGAGGTGGGCCAACACCAAATGTGGGCCGCGCAATATCTGGGATTTGAGGATCCGAACCATTGGATGACCTCGGGTGGTTTGGGCACCATGGGATACGGCATGCCCGCGTCCGTAGGGGTGCAAATCGCGCATCCTGAGGCGTTGGTGATCAACGTGGCTGGTGAAGCGTCATGGTTGATGAATATGCAAGAAATGGGCACGGCCGTTCAATACCGTCTGCCCGTAAAACAGTTCATCCTGAACAACGAACGTTTGGGCATGGTCCGTCAATGGCAAGAATTGCTGCACGGCGAACGTTATTCCCATTCGTGGTCAGACGCCCTGCCCGATTTTGTGAAACTGGCCGAAGCCTTTGGTGCCAAAGGCATCTTGTGCAAGGATCCCGCCGATCTGGACGATGCGATCATGGAGATGTTGAATTATGACGGCCCTGTGATTTTCGATTGCTTGGTTGAAAAGCACGAAAATTGTTTCCCGATGATCCCATCGGGCAAGGCGCATAACGAAATGCTTTTGGGCGATGCATCGACCCAAGACGTGATTGGCGCATCTGGCGCGGTTCTGGTGTAAGGGGAAAAGCGATGTCACTAAAAATCAAAAAAGGATCAACAGCGCATTCCGCTTATAACCTACGTGCAAATTACGGCGACGAGGTTGAAACCCATACATTGGCCGTTTTGGTCGATAACGAAGCGGGCGTTCTGGCGCGTGTGATCGGCCTGTTTTCAGGGCGTGGGTACAATATCGAAAGCCTGACCGTGGCCGAGGTCGATCATCAGGGACACCTAAGCCGCATCACCATCGTGACCCGCGGTACGCCACAGGTGATTGAACAGATCAAGGCGCAATTAGGTCGCATCGTACCGGTGCATGAGGTCCATGATCTGACCGTCGAAGGTGCCGTCGTTGAACGTGAGCTGGCGTTGATCAAAGTAAGTGGGACCGGCGACAAACGCGTAGAAGCCTTACGGCTTGCCGATATCTTTCGTGCGCATGTCGTCGACAGCACTTTGGACAGCTTTGTGTTTCAGATCACTGGCACACCTGACAAGGTTGATGCTTTTGCCGATTTAATGCGCCCGCTTGGGTTGAACGAGATCGCCCGCACGGGTGTTGCGGCACTCGCTCGCGGTTAGCGCCATTAAAACCAATATGATAGAAATAATTACGCCAAAGCCAAGCTTTGGCGTTCTTCCTTTCGACGAAAAACAATAACGCGACCCGTGTCAGTTGCAGGCCCATCTGCATGGGCGACCAAACGCGGTTTTGGTTGTGCGCTGCGTCCCAATTGATCTGCCAATGCTGGGTATTCTTGGCTCGCCACCAGCTTCATGTCATGGGCATAGCGCAAGCCATCCCTTTGTTTTTGTTCGAAAATAACCAAATCACCCACATCAAAAGCGAATGGAATTACGCTTGGGTTATGGTCGTTATAATAAGCAAGTTGGCCATGATCTTCGCACCAAATCACCGCCTTGCCCTTATCTGGATCACACCACAGTATCACGCCTTGCATCGCCCATATCCCCGCACATTACTCGTACCCTTATCTTGGCCTATACGTTAACGATCTGACACAAAGTTTACAGGCACAAGCTATTGCATTTTGTGACGAACCTGATCAACCTATGTACAGTATTGAGTCAGTGTGAGACAAAAGCGCGTCACTTTTATCGTAAAACGCGAACAGTTCTTACCGAGGGTGCGTAAAACTTGCAACAAGAACATAGCGCCGGTGAAAATGAAGCAGATAAACGATTCTTTGGGAGCAGCGAGCCCTGCCGAAATACGAGCAATTTTTGGGGAGAACCTCAGAAAGCTCTGTATTCGGACCGGCTCAATCGCTGCGTTGTGTCGCGAACTCAAGATTAATAGGACCCAATTCAACAGATATCTTTCTGGTGAAAGCTTTCCTAGACCAGATGTCTTGGCAAAAATATGTCTACATTTCAATATAGATGCGCGGATTCTTCTCCAACCGGTTGAAACGCTGGAAAATCACGAAATGTCCGATTTGCTGGCGTCCGAGCTGGGACCTTTCTTGGACCTGAAAAGCGCACGCGTTGGCACAGACAATCTGCCATCGGGCTTTTATAGATTCTCAAGAAAAAGCTTTTTGGAAAGTGATCGGTTCATTCAAGGCTTGATTTTAATCTACCGTAAGGGGAATTTAACATTTGGCCGCGGCATGGAAGCGAAAGAAGCCATGCGCCAACAAGGTTTGCCTGTTGATCGTCATGCGCGCGAATTCAAAGGGTTATTTGTTCAACAAGAGGGCGGAATAACGGCCGTAATGTCACGACGCGGTTCGCTAACTGTGTCTTTCAATTATCTGTCAAAGGTGCCCTCTTTCGAAAATAACTATTGGGTTGGGTACGCAACACGAACAGTGCCAGAGGCCATAAATGCAACCAGAGCAACCAGAATGGTCTATGAATACATCGGACCTTTTGGCAAAGACGTGTTAGATGCGGCGCGTTTGGCAGGATTTTGCGATGTCACAAAGCTGCGACCCTATCATCAAACCTTGCTACAGATGAGCAAACCCTTTCAATAGTGTGGACGTTGAACGACACCAAGCGTCGCAAAATGACGCGCAGACTATGGTTGTTATTATAACTGTTTAGCCAACGACCACTTAGGGGACGCACCATGACTGACACGCTTGCATCCGTTCGCCAACCCGTAAACACTGCGAACGGGTTACCAAATGAACATTACATTGATCCCAAAACCTATGACGAAGAACGCCGCGCCGTTCTGTTCGCGACATGGGCGGGCTTGGCTGTCGCGGCCGATGTGCCGGAAAACGGGGACGCGGTGCCAATTGATTTTGCTGGCATGCCTATTTTGTTGCTGCGCGATCGCGATGGACAGGTCCGTGTTTTCCAAAACACATGTCGCCACCGTGGTATGATTTTGGTCGAGGAGCCGCGCAAAATCGAAGGTGCGATCCGCTGCCCCTATCACAGCTGGTGTTATTCCACCAAAGGCGATTTGGTATCAACCCCACATGTTGGCGGCCCCGGTCAAAATACGCACCCCAATATCAAACGCTCCGAACTAGGTTTGACCGAAATCCGCAGCTATGTGTGGCGTGATGTGGTCTGGGTCAATATCGATGGTACTGCGCCAGAGTTTGTTGATGCAATGGCCGGACCGATCGAACGGTGGGCAGAATTTGAAAAACCACTTTATCATGGTGGCGCCGATAGCAAATTTACCCTTTCGGTAAAATCAAACTGGAAATTGGCTGTTGAAAACTATTGCGAAAGCTATCACTTGCCATGGGTACACCCCGGATTGAATAGCTATTCCCGCCTTGAAGATCATTACAACATCGAAGAATATGGACAATATTCCGGCCAAGGGACCTTGGTTTATCGCCAACTCAAATCTGACACCGGTGCCACCTTTCCCGATTTTGATGGCCTTAGTTCCAAATGGGACACGGCTGCGGAATATCTTGCAGTTTACCCAAATGTCTTGTTGGGTGCGCATCGCGATCATGCCTTTGCCATCATCCTAATGCCCCAAGGGCCAGAAGAAACACACGAACATATCCACCTATATTATCCAAGCCCTGACACAGACGACGCATTGCGTGCCAAAAATGCAGAGCTTTGGAAAGTTGTCTTTGAAGAAGATATTTTTGTGGTCGAGGGCATGCAACGCGGCCGCCATGGGGTAAATTTTGATGGCGGACGTTTTTCACCCGCGATGGATGGGCCGACGCATTGTTTCCATGATTGGGTCGCAGCGCGCGTTCAAGATTACCGCGGCCCCGCAAAAGCAGCCGAATAATGTCGTTGGACGATGACTTGATCGCCGCGCATCTGCGCGGCGACAAACAAGCGTTGGTCGATTTGTACGAACGGGCTACGCATCTCACGCAGGACGTTGACAGTGCGTGCTTTTTTGCGACCCAAGCTTATATTTTTGCGCTTGACTGCGCCCACCCAAAAACAATGGCACTGCATCAATTCTTGTGTCAACACGGGCGCGAAGAATAAGATTTGACAAGTCCGTCAAACCCGCGCATTCCAGAACGCGCAGCAATCGTGGTTTGAAATGTACACTGCTCTATTAATTGTATTTGGGTTTATCACTGGCACGCTTGCGGCCCATTATACAGTTTTGCCTTTGCCATATATGCTCGCCCCCCTCATCACAGCGGCATTCATCGCATTGGGTTTTCCAAAGGTTTTGCCACAGGCATATGTTTTCCCAATGCGATTTAGACTGATTTTTATCGCAATTATCGGCTTGATGATTGGCGCACGCGTGACACCGGAATTGGTTGCATCATTGCCCAGCTATTGGCCAAGCGTCGTCGCCATCATCTTGTTTGTCATAGTTGCACACAGCGGCAATACTTATTTGTTTCACAAACTTGGTAAATACGACAAAAACACAGCCTTTTATGCGGCAGCGCCTGGCGGATTGATGGAATCAATCGCAATGGGCGAAGCGGCGGGATGTAATATTCAATTGCTAATGTTACAGCAATTTTTGCGCATAATCCTAACCATTGTCTTGGTTCCAGTCGGCATTTCCCTCTGGACCGGTGCGCCGGTCGGATCGGCGTCCGGGGTAAGCCTCGCAATCGCACCTCATGTTCCAAGCTTTAGCGAATTGGCAACGGCTGTGGCGGTTGGCGCCATTGGTTTGCTGGTGGGATTGAAATTAAAAATACCAGCCGGTCAGTTAATGGGCCCAATGCTTGCGGCCGCCTGTGTGAGTGTATCGGGCTTGACCAGCATTGACCTTCCCAATGGCGTCATTAATTTCGCACAGGTGGTTATCGGCGTAAGCCTTGGCATTCGGTTCAAGGGCATAGCAGCAACCATGATCCGCACGGCGCTATGGCTCAGCCTGACATCGGTTGTCTTTATGTTGGGGTTGGGTGGAGGACTAACCCTGATATTGATAAAGGTAACAGAGCTGCCGCCGCTGGTATTGCTTATTTCCTTTGCGCCCGGCGGCGTGACCGAAATGTCGTTGATCGCACTAAGCCTGGCTGCCAACCCCGCTTTGGTCAGTTTGCATCATTTGGTGCGGATTTTATTGACAGTTATTTCGCTTTGGTTTTTTGGACCACGCGGTGTGCGTGACTGATATTACGAATTGCGTCCCGCAATCCGATCTACTGGGGGCGCTGCCCGCAGACCCCCGGAGTATTTTGGCAAACGTGAAGTATGGGGTGTCGGCAAAATTTCAATGACCTGAAACTTTGCGCATAAGCTCAATGTCGCAGGTTGTCGCATAGCCAAGTGTTCGTATGATGCCCGGCAATAGCGCCGCGCCGTTCATGGCATAGGCCAATTCGATTAGCCCCGCGTCACCAAAGCGATTGCGCAGATGTTCGCGCGCGTCAGGATGATCAATGCGTTCGGCGGTAACCTGGTGCGCCAGCATGACAATGGCGGCCAGATCGTCATCAAGCCGGTCCGCGGCGCGGAACAGAATTTGGTCAAGTGTTTGCGGGTCCATGCCCGCCGCGCGGGCCAAGTTCAGTTCGGCCTGTACGCAGGTGCCGCAATCTGCCGACACGGCTCCGATTATCCGCGCAGCGTGATAAAGCGCAGGCGGAACGTGACGGTTGGGATCCAAAAACC
>RFZH01000121.1 GCA_009920815.1 Paracoccaceae bacterium | reverse complement strand
TTTAAAGCTGCCTGTGTGTTGTAAACATTCCGCCTTAACAAAGACGCGCCGCCCAGCAATGTCATCCAAAAAGGGGGACGACAACAGGGGCGTCACCCGTTTGTGACCCGCTAGACGTTTATTGGTGGCCCGAATTTTATCGATCATCATGATGTCATCTCCGCGATCCATGCGTGCAGGGCGGCGACCGCCTCGGGTTCGTCCAAAAATGGAATGTGCGCGCGATCTGGTACATGGGTCAGGATCATAGTCGGCATGCGCGCTTTCATTTCTAACGCGGTATCACGCGATAACAGATCGCTGTTGGCCCCATGGATCAATGCCATGGGTAAGCCTGCGCAGGCCTCGAACAATGGCCATGCTTCGGTTGCGGCACCCGATTTGAACCCCGCCATCACCGCGTCACGCAATTTGGGGTCATAGCGCAAATCCAAACCCGTGTCGGTCTGGGAATATAGGATCCGCGCTTCGTCCAACCATCGCGACATTGGAACATTCGCAAAGCCTTTGGCCGTGCGATCGCGCATTTCGGCGGCCTGTTCGTGTGTCTTGGCTGCAGGACGACGGCCCAGATAATCGGCAATGAAATCCAATCCGGATTGTTCCAATTTCGGGCCCACGTCGTTTAGGGCAATGCCCATAACCCGATGCTTGGCAGTGGCCGCCAAAAACATAGCATTCAACCCACCGCGCGACGTTCCCAAAATGGCAACCTTTTCCAAACCCAAATGATCCAACAGCTCGATCACATCTTGCGCTTCGCGGGGGATGGAATAGGTGGTGAAATCTTCGGCCCAGTCAGACCCACCGCGGCCACGATAATCCAGCTTGATCAAACGGTTCCCGCTAAGATGGGGCGTGACAAAGTCAAAATCCCGTCCGCAGCGTGTCAGTCCAGCAAGGCAAAGGATGGGAAGGCCATCGCCCGCGTCGATATAATGCAATTTAAGACTGTCTGAGGTGGTGAAATATGGCATCAGCGCCTCGCCAAATCTGGGATCGTTGTCAGATCGGATAGGATATGATGCGGTGTCCATGGCATTCGATCCACGGGATCGCCTGCGCGATTAACCCACGCGGTTTGAAACCCAAACCCCGATGCGCCGGCCGCATCCCACCCGTTTGATGATACAAACAACACTTGATCCTTAGCACAGCCAAAATGATCAGGCACCATTTGATAAACCTTGGCGTTTGGTTTGAAGACGCCAACGCTGTCAACACTAAGCACTGCATCTAACAGAATTTCTAGGCCCGCTGATTGCACGGCGCCTTTCAACATATCGGGTGATCCATTTGAAAGGATTGCCGTTTTATACCCCTGCGCCTTTAGCGTCGCCAACATTTTCGGCACCTCTGGATAGGCGGCCAATTCCCAGTAAAGCGCCAATAATTCCTCGCGTAACAGCAAATCATCGGACAGGCCCAAAGCCTCCATTGCGAAATCCAGACCATCTTGGGTGACGTCCCAAAATGGGCAATGTGCGTCGGTGATCGCACGCAGCCAACTATATTGAAGTTGCTTTTGGCGCCATATCTCGGACAGTTTGGGCCAAACAGCCGCTAAATGTTCAAACCCAGGTTTTTCGGCGACGCGT
Organism: Paracoccaceae bacterium; assembly: GCA_009920815.1. Lineage (GTDB taxonomy): Bacteria > Pseudomonadota > Alphaproteobacteria > Rhodobacterales > Rhodobacteraceae > CAJXSD01. The sequence continues at coordinate 5,437 of RFZH01000121.1, read as the reverse complement.
CGGGTCGCGCTGCTGACATCGAATAAAGTGCCGTAGGCATCAAATACGCAAGTTGTAAGTGTCATTCTATAATCCTTATTTGCGGCAGAGTAAGCACGCAGGCGGGCCAAGGCCAAGCCCTAAACGTAAAATTTCTTGTCCAAAGGGTTTACTTTCGACGGGCTGACATGCAGATTTATGTCACGCCAAGCACCCGCATATGACCTGCGGCCTTGAAAATTCACTCCCCAAAAACGATTGGAAGACAGATGACCCAAGTAAAAGCGGGTGACACCGTTCGCATTCATTACACCGGCACTTTGGATGACGGCACCACTTTTGACAGCTCAGAAGGCCGCGATCCTTTGGAATTCGTGGTTGGCAGCGGCCAGATCATTCCAGGTCTTGATAACGCGCTCTCAGGGATGTCAGCGGGCGAAAAAAAGACTGTTACGATTGATTGCAAAGAAGCCTATGGCCCAATCCACCCAGAAGCCCGCCAAGCCGTGCCCCGTGCCGAGATACCGGCAGATATTCCGTTGGACTTGGGAACTCAGCTTCAGGTCCAAACCCCTGATGGTCACGCAATGTCTGTTACTGTGGTTGAGGTCACAGAAACCGAGGTCACCTTGGACGCCAACCACCCGCTGGCAGGCAAAGACCTGACATTTGCATTCGAGATTGTAGCAATCAATCCGTAAATCGACACTGCATTGAATGCGTGGCATTTATTGAAAATTCAAATGGCGCGCGGTCCGTCACCGTGCGCCATTCGTGTTTTTACAAAGCAAAAGTCCTAGATTTTCAATAAAATCGCGCCTGATCTGCCTGGGGTCAGGGTCGCATCATGGGCGGCGGCACAGTCGTTCAGATCATAAATTATCTGAACATCAGGTCTGAAAGCGCCATCGTCATGTGCGCGGTGCAAAATATCAATCGCTGCATCGCGCGCGCGTTTCGGTAAAATGTAGATCAGCACAACGTCAATTGTGATGGCTTTGAACAAATACGGACCAAAGGGCAGGGTGGGCGCCATATCTTTGGCCGATCCATAGGCAGCGATTGTCCCGTTAGCGCGGACCACTTGGTGCAAAAGATTGACGTTTTCGCCAAATTCAACCTCGACCGCACGATCAACACCCTGGGGCATGATGGCAAGAATGTCTTGGGCTAGGGTTGGGGATCGATAATCCAACACATGATCGGCACCCGCGGCGCGCATGCGATCGAACCCGTTAGGGGATCCTGTTGCGATCACTGTGGCACCGCCCCATTTGGCAAGCTGAATGGCAATATGCCCAACCGAACCCGCGCCGCCAGAAATCAGCAAGGTTTTCCCAGTAATTGGGCCACCGCCAAAAACCGAATGCGCCGCGGTTAATCCAGGTATGCCCAAACAGGCGCCTGTTTCAAACGACATGGTTTCGGGCATTTTGACCGCCTGATCAGACGGAAGCGCGATAAATTCGGCCGCCGTGCCAAAGGGTCTTTGCCATTGGCCATTCCAGATCCAGACCCGATCGCCAATACGAACGCGCGAAACACCATCGCCGACAGCAATAATTTCACCTGAACCGTCTGAATTTGGAATGATAACGTCAAACGCTGGTTTGGTCACGCCTGGGCGATTGCCGCTACGCGCTTTGGCGTCTGATGGATTGGCCCCTGAAAACGTCAGCTTGACCAGAACTTCGCCCGAATGAGGTTTGGGTTGATCCAAATCGGCATAGGAAATGACTTCGGACGCGGGCCCGAATTTTGAATAGATCATCGATTTCATAGGGTTATCCTTTTTTGCGCAGGCGGATCACAACGTCGACTGAGGCGATTTCAGCACCATCTGGGGCATCGGGCAATTGGATGATCCGTAACTGATCAGCAGGCGCATCAGTGAGCTTGCCGTCATTTTCCCAATAAAAATGGGGATGGTCATGCGTATTCGTGTCGAAATAGCTTTTGGTTCCGTCGACCGAGACTTCTTGCAAAAGTCCAGCATCGCAAAAGGCGCGCAATGTGTTATACACAGTCGCCAAAGATACCTTTTCGCCAAAATGATGTGTTTGTTCAAACAAGCTTTCGGCAGTGACATGACGATGGCGCCCGTCACCGATCAGTGCTTCGGCCAAAATAATTCTTTGTCGCGTGGGTCTAAGATCTGATTTGCTTAGCCATTCTCTTGCGCGGTCTGTCGAAGTGATCGTCATGCGTGCCTCTTTCCTACAGTTTTATAATTAATACAGTCTCGCGCCAATTTTCAATGGTTTTAATTCAATTCCTTGCCCTAAGGTCGACCGAAGGCTTGCAAGACGTGTCGCGCGGGTGATAGAGGAAGAAATAAGATACGAAATAAATCAGGGAATTGTACCTCATGTCGAACTTTCCATCCAGCTTTGACCGCGATGATTTGTTGAAATGCGCCCGCGGTGAATTGTTTGGGCCGGGCAATGCGCAATTGCCAGCCCCCCCAATGTTGATGATGGATCGCATCACCGAAATCAGCGGAGATGGCGGAGAACATGGCAAGGGGCATGTGATCGCGGAATTTGATATAACGCCAGATCTTTGGTTCTTTGATTGCCATTTCCCGGGCAACCCTATCATGCCTGGATGTTTGGGATTGGACGGTTTGTGGCAGCTGACTGGCTTTAACCTTGGTTGGCGTGGCTGGCAGGGACGCGGTTACGCACTAGGCGTGGGCGAAGTCAAATTGACCGGCATGGTCCGTCCAGATCGCAAAATGCTAACCTATCGCGTGAATTTCACCAAAGCCGTCCAAACGCGTCGTTTGACCATGGGCGTTGCCGACGGCATCGTCGAGGCGGATGGCGACATCATTTATCAAGTGAAAGACATGAAAGTCGCGCTTTCAGAATCATAATAGGCCAATAAAAAGGAGACCACTATGCGCAGAGTCGTGGTTACAGGATTGGGTGTTGTATCCTCAATCGGAAATAACGCAACTGAAGTATTGGCCAGTTTGAAAGCAGGCAAGTCAGGGATCACCGCAAACGCCGATATGGCCGAGCGCGGTTTCCGCAGCCAGATTGCCGGCAATGTAAAGTTGGACATCACCGATCATGTGGATAAGCGCACGTTGCGGTTCATGGGGCCAGGCGCGGCTTATGCCTATATCGCGATGGAACAAGCGATTGCTGATGCAGGGCTTGAGGAAAGTGATGTTGTTAATCCACGCACTGGTTTAATTGCCGGATCAGGTGGTCCATCGACCAGCGCGATGTTGGCCGCGCATCAGGTTGTGCAAAATTCCGGATCGCCCAAGCGTATCGGACCGTTTGCTGTTCCAAAGTGTATGTCTTCTACAATATCGGCAAACCTGTCGACCGCGTACAAGATCAAGGGCATCAATTATTCGATCACGTCGGCTTGTTCGACATCACTGCATTGCATCGGCAATGCTGCCGAGCAAATCATGCTCGGCAAGCAGGATGTGATGTTTGCGGGCGGTGGCGAAGAATTGGATTGGACGCTATCGTGTTTGTTTGATGCGATGGGGGCCATGTCGTCGAAATACAATGACACGCCTGAAAAAGCATCCCGCGCATTTGACGCTAACCGCGATGGATTCGTCATTGGCGGCGGCGGCGGCATTGTCGTGTTGGAAGAGCTGAGCCATGCCTTGGCCCGCGGTGCGAAAATCTATGCCGAGGTCACAGGGTACGGCGCGACATCTGACGGGGCCGACATGGTCGCGCCATCGGGCGAGGGTGGCGAACGCGCCATGCGCATGGCGTTGGAAACGTTGGGATCAGATCGCAAAGTGGGTTATATCAACGCGCACGGCACATCCACACCCGTGGGTGACATCGGCGAAGTTGAAGCAGTCCGCCGCGTTTTTGGTCGCGGCAACACGCCATTGATCAGTTCGACCAAATCGATGACAGGTCACAGCCAAGGTGCCACAGGCGCGCAAGAATGACCAACAGTTTTGGCTTTGGTGGGACCAACGGGTCGATGCTCATGTCAAAATATCGCGGATAAAATGGTAAAGAGGGCTTTGCCCTCTTGGCCTATGGCCAATTCACCCAGAGTATTTTTGCAAAAATGAAAGTAGGATCTTGAGATGCAGTTAGCCGGTAAACGCGGTTTGGTGATGGGCGTTGCAAATGAACGTTCGATCGCTTGGGGTATTGCCAAGGCCTGTGCCGAGGCAGGCGCAGAATTGGCGTTTACCTATCAGGGCGAGGCATTTGGTTCGCGACTGGCACCCTTGGCGGCATCCGTGGGGTCAGATTTCATGGTCGATGTGGACGTGACCAATGATGCGTCCTTAGATGCCGCATTTGATCAATTGGCGGCGCGTTGGCCGACGATTGATTTTGTCATCCATGCAATTGCCTATTCTGACAAAAACGAATTGACGGGCCGCTTTGTGAACACGAGCCGCGCGAATTTCAAAAATTCTCTGGATATTTCGGCCTATTCTTTCATCGAAGTGGCGCGGCGCGCGCACCCGATGATGGTGGAGAATGGCGGAACATTGATCACACTGACCTATCAAGGGTCAAACCGCGTGACGCCTTTCTATAACGTCATGGGTGTTGCAAAAGCAGCGTTAGAGGCGACCACACGATATTTGGCCAATGACTTGGGTCCAGACGGTATTCGTGTAAATGCAATTTCACCCGGTCCAATGAAAACGTTGGCTGGTGCGGCCATTGGCGGCGCACGCAAGACCTATAAGCACACCGATACGAACGCGCCCTTGCGGTCAAACGCAACCCTTGAAGCCGTAGGCGGGACCGCAGTTTATTTAATTTCCGACGCAGGTGCCTGCACGACGGGGGAAATTATTCGGGTGGATGGCGGCTATCATGTCTTGGGTATGCCGCAGCCAGAAAATATCTAAATGAAAAGCCCGCAGGTTGCGGGCTTTTTTATGTTCGCAGTATTTAGATCCCTTTTGCGTCGGCACTGCCTGCTTTGTAATCACCGAGAATGGTGCCGGGTGTTGCTGTGTCGTCGCAAACGGCGCGCCCATCAGGGGAACGGCGTGCATCCATATATCCTTCGATGCCATCATCAATGATCCAATGGTGACAGCCGTTTGGATCAACCCAAATGCCAGCCTTTAATTCGGTCAATGGCTTTGAGTCGGGTCCGCCGTCAACTGCGTAATTTCCACCTGTGCTTTCGCGGCTATTGATCATCGAAAGTATCGCTCCGCTGTCACCGCCGCACGCTGACAAGGTGATCAAGATTGTGCCAAAGCCAAACAATTGTTTTGTAAGTTTCATGTCCAGCTCCTTTTACTGAATACACACGATTTCGACACGGCGGTTTTGTGCCATGCCCGCGGTTGTCGCATTTGTGGCGCGTGGTTTGCGTTCGCCATATCCGACAACCTCTGCGACGTTGACGCCTGCACTGCGCGCGATTGCAGCAACAGCATCGGCGCGCCTTTGCGATAGCGCCATGTTATACGCATCTGATGCGCTGC
>RFZH01000013.1 GCA_009920815.1 Paracoccaceae bacterium | reverse complement strand
CGCATGGTCTTTGCCGAATTTGCCCATGGTCACCATTCGGACGCGGCCGATGCGGATAACCCGCGTGTACGCTGGCGCTATGATCCCACACAGGCGGGGGTATCGGCGCAATTTGCCGATTGTGGTATTCACGCCATGCACATGGCCAGCTTTGTCACAGGGCAAGAGGTTGAACGCCTGTCCGCTGATACCGTGTCGTGCATTCCGTCACGCGTATTAGAAGACGACGCAATGGTCAATTTCCGCATGTCGGGCGGCACCGCTGGGCGGTTGTGGACATCGTCGATCGCATTGGGCCGTCAGCATGGATTGGGGATCCAAGTTTTCGGCGAAACCGGTGGTTTGCGCTGGTCCCAAGAACAGCCAAATCAACTGTATTACACACCGCTGAATGGCCGTACCCAGATTATTGAGCGCGGCGAAGGCAATTTATCGCCCGAGGCAGATCGGTCCACCCGTGTGACCGTCGGCCATGCCGAAGGCATGCCGCTGGCCTTTGCCAATATCTATTCCGATTTGGCCGAGGCAATTGCCGCACAAAAAGACGGTCGCGCCATGGACCCGGCGGCGGATTTGTTCCCCAAGGCCGAGGATGGCCTGCGATCCATGGCGGCGGTCTTTGCCGTGGCGCAATCAGGCAAGGACAACGGCGCATGGGTTGATGCACGTCCCCCCATGTTTCGCGATTAAGCACATCGGGTGGCCTGTCGGGCCACCCGAAATTTTCCAACGTTTTTGATTTTTTTGTTTGTTCTTAAACATCTTTTTTAATACAACCCTTGGTGGCACGACATAGTCCATTAAGTTGGCCATTTTATCGGGTTATTCATGCAAGTCCCTATACTCACCGAACGACAATTCCAAATTCTTGAACTGATAGCTGTTGGCGCGACGCGTAATGAGATTGCGGTTGAATTGGGCATTTCACCAGAGACAGTAAAAGTACATACGAAAGCCATCTTGGATAAATTCGACGCTACATCGGTGCGCGACGCGATGGGGGATATCAATACCTACCTTGCCGCCTATGGTCGGGATGGGGCGGGTTATACATCATATTTTCGTTCGATCTGTGGCACAATAAATGTGTCTTCTGATTATAAATCGTCATTCAAGACATGGACAACAGCTGAAACCATTGTGCGGGGGCCTGTCACAGAAATCTCTAGCTTACTTCAAGAAGAGGGCACGATATCAGACATTTTGTTAAATGGTGTCAAACCGGCGCTTGAACACACAGATGTCACGAACACTGTTGTGCGACTAAAGCTGGATAAGCCGCTTTCCACGGGGGACGCGTTTCAGCGGGAATTAACGTACCGCGCAGAGTTTTTTGGAGCACAGCAGATTGAAAATTATTCAATATCAATCATGAGCTTGGTTAAAACAGTGTCCCTAACGGCAAGATTTGATGGTGGTCTTCCACACCATTGGGATGTTGTTTTGCAAAAAGGATTTATGATCACCGATGTTGCGGGGCATCCGGAAACCAAAATCGAACATGGTAAAGACTTTATTAAGGTTGAGCTGCGTGATTTATCACCCGGTGAAACCTGTCTTATCCGTTGGTCCGTTTAGGGGATTGTGGCAAGCGCATCTACCATGGTGTGATATAGTGTGTACCGCCATCACTTAACATGCAGTGAATGCCATGACGCGATATGATCATATCAAAGCCAGCTAAGCTGACACATAACGGCGGCGATATTGGCTGGGCGAGACACCAGCATGTGTTCGAAAAACCTTTGAAAAATAACTGGGATCTTCAAATCCAAGGCGATAGGCGATCTGTGATGCTGGTTCTTGTGTGTATGCTAATCTGCGTTTGGCTTCTTGCATCTTGATTTGCATGGCGATCCTTTGGGCCGATTGACCCGTTGCAGCGTGGCAAGCGCGGTGCAATCCAGCACGTGAGGTCCCAAGTTCACGTGCAATTTGTGTGATATTCAAAGCGCGCTCTGGCTGTGCAATCAGCAGACGTTCAAAGCGATGAAATAGCCCAGTTTTATCTGAAACTCGTGCCTTGACCACTGTATGACGCGTGATTAAGCACAGAAAATTTAATAACAAAGACCTCAACATCGGGGTGCGCGCCGTGGTTTCGTGTTGAAATTCTGAATATATTTGATCAAACACAGTATGAACAATTGGAACGGGTTCAATATTGACCGCTGTCTGGATGACCGAACAAATGTCTTGTTCGTGTCCGGTCAATGTTTCAATTTCGCTTGTGGGGCAGGATAAGACATATCCTTGGGTATCTGGCGAAAAATGAAACCCGTGCACGTGAAATGCTGGCACGTTTAATAGGGTAGGTTGGCTAAATTCAAAACTTTGAGTGTCCAGAGAAAACTTTACATACCCTTTATAAATAAAGAAAAATTGATGAAGCTGTCCGTGCCGATGCGGCGAAATTTTCCAGTCTAAACCTTTGGCGCGATCATGAATACGCTCACAATGTAAGACGTCTGGAAAGTCGTGGGTTTCCCCGTAGAGCATGTAGGATGGGATGCTGGACATGAAACAATATTACCAGTCTTTCAACGCTTCTTCCATTCTATTTTTTCCCGATGACTGGTTTATTTGTAAAAAACACAGAGGTTTTCATGCGCACACAGGTTTGCATTATCGGGGGCGGTCCATCGGGGTTATTATTGGGGCAGTTGTTGCACACCATTGGTGTCGACACGATCGTGTTGGAGCGCCAAACCAAAGATTATGTTTTGTCGCGCATTCGCGCAGGTGTTCTTGAACGTGGATTTCAAGATCTTATGATCCAAGCAGGTGTCGGCGAGCGTATGTTGCGCGACGGCATCATTCATGATGGGACATTGTTGTCGAATGGTGATGAAAAGGTACGCATTGATTTCAAAGCGTTAACTGGCACGCATGTCATGGTCTATGGCCAGACCGAAGTCACACGCGATCTATATGCCGCGCGGGACCGCGTCGGGGCGCAGACAATTTTTAACGTGCAAGACGTTGTCATAGAAGATTTGGATCAACCGCAGGCCAAAGTAGGTTTTAGCGTAAATGGTGAAAGACGTTGGATATCGTGTGATTTTGTTGCAGGGTGTGACGGTTTTCATGGCGTATCGCGCCAGACGATCCCTGAGACAAAGCGCAAAGAATTTGAAAAAGTGTACCCGTTTGGTTGGCTTGGCATTTTATCCCAAACGCCACCTGTGGATCATGAATTGATATATGCAAATTCTGATCGTGGTTTTGCGTTGGCATCGATGCGTAACGAAAATTTAAGCCGCTATTATATTCAATGCCCGTTGACCGATCGGGTCGAAGATTGGCCGGACGATCTTTTTTGGTCTGAATTCAAATCGCGCATTCCATCAGATGCGGCCAAGCGTTTAATTACCGGCCCTTCGATTGAGAAAAGCATCGCACCTTTGCGATCGTTCGTGTGCGAACCAATGACGTGGGGGCGTCTATTTTTATGCGGAGATGCGGCGCATATCGTGCCTCCGACAGGGGCCAAGGGATTGAATACAGCCGCGTCTGATATTTATTACCTGTTTGAGGCCATGCACGAATTTTACATAGAAAAATCAAGTACGGGCCTAGACGCCTATTCTGAAAAGGCCTTGGCGCGGGTATGGAAAACACAGCGGTTTTCATGGTGGATGACAAACCTTTTACATCATTTTCCCGAACAAACAGGGTTTGATCGTCGGGTTCAAAACGCTGAATTTGCGTTTTTACAATCAAATCAAGATGCGCAACGTAGTTTGGCCGCAAATTATGTTGGTTTGCCGTATTAAACGATTTATTTGGCTTTGGTTTGCAAAGCCAATGCCTTTGGCGAGGATATTTGCCATACAGAAAATGGGACGTTCGCATTCATTATCAGACCACGATGACGGCTGGCGGTGTTGCCAGTTGCATAGGTACGGTATTTTAGTGATGTGAAAGTGGTGGGCGACCTAGGAATCGAACCTAGCGTGCGTCTCCGCGAGGGAGTTACAGTCCCCTGCCACACCTTGCGGCCTGTCGCCCACTTTCACCGTTTGTACGGTGTGAGCGAGTGATTACCTTTCTTAAAAAACATCGTCAACAGGAAAATCCCTTGAAATTGCAACTCATTTCAAGGCAGAAGTCCAATCAAAGGCAAAAGGCGCAAAAAATATGAAAAAACCAACGTGGGTTATTGAAAAAGAACAGGCCAAAAAGGCGGCAAAAGCGGAAACTGTTTGGCTTTTTGGTTTGCATGCGGTGCGTGACGCGCTGATGAACCCGAAACGGCAGGTTTTGCGTCTGGTGTTGACCAAAAATGCGTCGGACAAATTGGCGGATGCAATTGACGCACGGGGAATCACCCCTGAAATAAGTGATCCGCGAAAATTTTCGGCCCCGCTTGATTCTGGGTCAGTTCATCAGGGCGCGGCGGCCGAGGTAAAACCGTTGGAATGGGGCACGCTAGAAGATGTTGCCCTTGCGCCGGGCCGTGGTGCGCCGAGATTGGTTTTGTTGGACCAAGTGACAGATCCGCATAATGTGGGCGCGATTTTGCGCTCTGCCGAGGTGTTTGGCGCGAGCGCAGTCATTGGCACACAGCGTCACAGTGCGCCAGAAACTGGTGCATTGGCAAAAACCGCAAGCGGCGCTTTAGAGCGTCAACCATATTTGCGCTTGCGAAATTTGTCTGAGACAATCATCGCGCTGCAGGAAATGGGGTATCTGGTTTTGGGACTGGATGGCGAGGCCGCGCAGACAATTGATGATGTGGCCGCACAAAACACTGACCGCGCGATTGCGTTGGTGCTTGGTGCCGAAGGGCCGGGTTTACGCCAGCGTACCAAAGAAACGGTCGATCAATTGGTGCGCATTCAGTTCGCTGGCGAGTTTGGGTCCCTAAACGTTTCAAACGCGGCGGCGGTCGCGCTTCACGCTGTGCGCAATTATCCCTAAGTTGGGGTTTAAAATGCTTAGCGCCTCATTATATCTTGGTAGAGGAGAGCGTGATGGCCTATCAAAAAATTGCGACATGTTGTTATTGCGGAACCAAGGCCGCCCTTGCTTTGCGCGGTCAGGATCAACACGAATTGGCCTGTGCATCTTGCGGTGCACCCTTGTCGGCGATGAAGCATATCAAAATCAATACTGAACCTGCGGTTCACCATTATTCAAAACAGCCCAAAATTAAAAAGGCAAAGAAAAAGAAGTCGGCACAGTCGCGCCTGTTTAAGCTGGCCTTTAACGTTTTAGACGATATCTTTGATTAAACATTGCGCTTGACTGAAATGCGGTATTGCAAAATTTCGGCGTGCGGCGTAAGTGGGGCGCTCAGTGATGACGGGGCGGCGGCGCGCCGAGATCGCAAACCTTAGCCATAAGCGGCGGCATCAGATGACACAGACTACTGGCCTATCAGGCAACCAAAAGCGCAAAATGAGATCGGCAAGCCGTTTATATGCGGTACAAGCGTTGTTTCAAATGGAACATTCGGGACAGACGCTGGATGCGGTGTGCGTTGAATTTTTGAACCATCGGTTTGGTGAAAATATTGACGACATCACCTTGCAAGAGGGTGACAGCGATCTATTCCAGATGATTGTGCGCGAGGCCGTGAATTATCAGGCGCCAATTGACCAAATGACAGACCGTGCATTGGTTGCAAAATGGCCGTTGGGGCGCATTGACCCGACGCTGCGTTCGCTGTTTCGCGCGGCAGGCGCAGAGTTTTTGCAAAGCGACACGCCTGCCAAAATCATTATTGCCGAATATGTCGACCTGGCCGCTGCGTTTTATCCCGCCGGCAAAGATGCCAAATTCGCAAATGCCGTTTTGGACCACATGGCGCGTGATGCACGGCCAGACGATTTTCAATAAATCGCCTGCCGTAAACTTATCTAGCTTTTGACGTGCTGAACGCGTTTGGACAACTTGACCATCAATGTGGTAATATTGTCGATATAGCGTTGATTTTCTAAGATACCATCACTGTTGAATTCGGTTGCAGCAGCGGCAATGCAAATTGCAGGGGACGCAATCACATCCGCGCCAAGCGGCGTCAGGCAATGGCGTGTATGATATTGTGCGGTTTCGCCACCGGTCCGCCCTGCAGCAGCGGTTAAAAGGGCGACAGGCTTATCAGTAAAAGGTCCACCTTGTGTTCTGCTGATCCAATCAAGTGCGTTTTTAAGAACGCCGGATATGCCTTTGTTATATTCCGGCGTTGCAATGATGATGGCGTCTGCATCCTTGATCGCTGCCGACAAGTCTAGGACCGTTTGCGGGATGCCACGCGCTTCGACGTCGCCGTTATAAAGCGGTAGGTCCAATGACATCTCTTGAAACGCGCAGTCCCCGTAAAGCGTCGCCGCTTGATGCAAAAGTTTACGATTCAATGATCCAGCGCGCAAAGACCCGCACAATCCAATGAGTTTATCCATATCATCCCCTTTTTTTGGTCAAACATAAGCAATCACCAATCGCCCACAATCGTTTAATTCGGAAAAGTGGCGGGCCCGTAGCGACCGTAGGGTTTTTGCATTCCCGAGGACCTGTTTGCACAGGTGGGCGCCAGGTAACTAAGCCTCGACTCAGACAGAGCCAGCTCCCTCGGAATAATTATAGGCCACCGGAATGATACCATGTCACGAGAAGAACAGAACCCGCCGCCCTTACAGTTAGGTGCTCTTGCGTGAATTGACAAGGGCTGCTGTGCTGTGTTTGGTGGACAAAAAGGAAACAATCATGTCCGAGCTGATCACCGACACCAGCCTTGCACCAGGTCAATTGATTGCGCGCGGGGTGGGGCGGCTGATGACGCAGTTGGGATTTGCGTCAATGACCGAGTTTGTTCCAAAATCAGGGTTGCGGGTTGACGTAATAGCTTTGGGGCCCAAAGGAGAAATTTGGATTGTTGAGTGCAAATCATCGCGTGCCGATTTCATGACGGATAATAAATGGCAAAACTACCTAGAATGGTGTGATCGCTATTTTTGGGCAGTCGATACTGATTTCCCGACCGAATTGCTGCCAAACGATACAGGATTGATCTTTGCGGATGCCTATGGCGGCGAAGTCATCCGCGATGCGCCCCTGAATGCATTGGCCCCCGCGCGGCGAAAAAAAATCACCCATAAATTTGCAACAAACGCCGCGCAACGGTTGCAGCGATTGTGCGATCCGACCTTTCGGATCTAACGTTTTTTGGATTTTGAAGCGCCAATGCCTTGTGCGGCTTGGGCTGCGGCCAAAATTTCCTCGGCGATTTCTTGGGCTTCTTCAGGTTCGAAATCCATTGGAATTTCCATTTTGCCGGCAAAGACAAAAATACGCACCATACCTTGATCCGTAGGACCGATTTGGATGTTGGCTTCGATATCTGATTCCGAATTGATCCCCATGGGTTGGCTCCTTGCTGATTAGGTATCGAGTACTTTGGCTGTGCCCAATTTGCAAGATCTCTGTTGAACACAAAAAAATCATGCTTTTGTGGTTTTCACGACGAAATAGGGTTGCATTCGCGCGGCGGCAAAGTTAAATCGCGCTGCAGGGCCGCCTTAGCTCAGTTGGTTAGAGCGCTGGATTGTGGATCCAGAGGTCCCCCGTTCAAGCCGGGGAGGCGGTACCATTTAACCTTAATTATTGTATGGTGCATAATCTTACGAGATGATCGCGAAACAAGTTTGCAACGCACAGGGCGGGGCGGCGTCACTCTTGCGTGCTTTCAAACATGTTTGCAGCTGTCTCTACCGCTTCGCCGGTCACGACACTTCTGACAGATTTCCATAGACTTACCATTGTCTGCGCCAGTTCGCTTTCCGTGCTAAACACAAAAACAAACCAATACAGACCGGTCCCAGCACCCAATAAAAACATCACGATGACAAAGGCTTCGGTTGCCATCATGCCGCTTTGATCCCGCATAAAACGTCGCATATCATCCCCATCCGCGAAAGGTGTTGCCGTTCTATACGGTTATTTTGGGTAAAGAATGATCGGAATGTGTCTAAAGTCGGGCAAAACAAAAAAGGCGCAGAATGATCTGCGCCTATTTCGATATTCTGTTTGCTTTAGCTATCCATCTTCAACGCGCTGATGAACGCTTCTTGCGGGATGTCGACTTTGCCGAATTGGCGCATCTTTTTCTTACCCGCTTTTTGTTTGTCCAACAGTTTGCGTTTACGTGTCGCGTCGCCACCGTAACATTTGGCAGTCACGTCTTTGCGCAGTGCTGCAATTGTTTCACGCGCGATCACCTTACCGCCAATCGCCGCCTGAACGGGGATTTTGAACATGTGTCGGGGGATCAGATCTTTTAGCTTTTCGCACATGGCGCGGCCGCGCAATTCGGCGCGATCCCGATGTACCATAACAGACAGCGCATCCACAGGTTCGTCATTGACCAAAATTTGCATCTTGACCAAATTGTCTTCTTGATACCCTGTCATTTGATAATCAAAGGACGCATAGCCCTTGGTCACCGATTTCAAGCGGTCATAGAAATCAAACACCACCTCGTTCAACGGCAGGTCATAGACCACCATCGCGCGGCTGCCCGCATAGGTCAGGTCCATTTGAATACCCCGACGATCTTGGCACAGTTTCAACACATCGCCCAAATAATCGTCAGGCACCAAAATAGTGGCCTTGATCCGCGGCTCTTCTAGCCGATCGACCTTGGAAAGGTCGGGCATGTCAGCGGGGTTGTGTAGCTCGATTTTTTCTCCGTCGCGCATGTACACGTGATAAATCACGCTCGGCGCGGTGGTGATCAAATCAATATCATATTCGCGTTCCAAACGGTCGCGGATCACCTCAAGGTGCAAGAGGCCTAGGAAACCGCAGCGGAACCCGAAACCAAGCGCCGCCGATGTTTCCATTTCAAAGCTAAACGACGCATCATTTAGCGCAAGCTTTTCGATGGCATCACGCAGATCTTCGAATTCGGCGCTATCGACAGGGAAAAGGCCACAGAACACAACAGGTTGGCTTGGCTTAAAGCCGGGTAACGCTTTGTCTGCGCCTTTTTTCTCGTGTGTGATGGTGTCGCCCACCCGGGTGTCACGCACTTGTTTGATTGACGCGGTGATAAAGCCCATTTCACCAGGACCCAATTCGTCGATGTTTTGCATCGCAGGACGGAATACGCCAATGCGGTCCACTTGGTGAATGGTTCCATTGGACATCATTTTGACGCGGTCGTTCTTTTTCAAAACGCCGTCCATGATACGAACTAAAACCACAACACCCAAATAGGGGTCGTACCAGCTGTCGACCAGCATCGCCTTGAGCGGTGCATTGCGGTCGCCCTTTGGGGCGGGCAGCTTTTTAACAATGGCTTCAAGCGTTTCTTTGATGCCGATGCCGGATTTCGCTGAGACCAAAAGCGCGTCGGATGCATCAATGCCGATGACGTCTTCGATTTGTTCCTTGACGCGATCGGGTTCCGAGGCTGGCAGGTCGATTTTGTTCAGCACGGGCACGATTTCATGATCCGCATCAATCGCTTGATAGACGTTCGCTAGTGTTTGCGCTTCGACGCCTTGCGTGCTGTCGACCACCAAAAGCGATCCTTCAACCGCGCGCATCGAGCGTGACACTTCGTAAGCAAAGTCTACGTGACCCGGCGTGTCGATCAGGTTCAACACATAGGTTTCGCCATCGTCCGCAACGTAATCGATGCGTACGGTGTTGGCCTTGATCGTGATGCCCCGTTCACGTTCAATATCCATGCTGTCCAACAGCTGTTCTTTCATGTCACGATCTTGAACCGTGCCAGTGGATTGGATCAAACGATCGGCCAAGGTGGATTTACCATGGTCGATATGGGCAACGATTGAAAAATTACGAATTTTGCTTAGCTCTATCATACGCCAGCATATGGTTGGAATTTACGATTTGGTCAAGGTGATAAACGTTCAAATCAGCCATTTGGGGCGAATTTATTTTGGGCGATTTATGCAACAAAACTTGGCAAACTGTAACCATATTTCATTCCAACGCTTGCGGGTTTGTAATGCTGAAATTATGTTGGTGGTAGGCAGTAAAAGTGATAAAAAATGACAAAATATGTAATGAGTGTTTTCGTGGCGCTGTTTGTGCCACATGTATTGTGCGCAGAGGTCGTTAAAAATGCGTGTTTGTCGGTTGAACGAAAACGTGCAGACCTAGACACCTGTAAATGTATCCAAGTCGCCGCGGATGCGACCTTGACTGTCAGCGATCAAAAACTGGCGGCGTCGATTATCTTGAACCCAGAGAAATCCCAAGAAATCAGGTCGTCAAGTCGCCGTTCAATGGAACAGTTTTGGGAACGCTATGTCAATTTCGGGGACTTGGCCGAAGCCTATTGCCCTAAATCCTAAATCTTGGATTTATGTATTTAGAGGGCTCAACCGTCAGAAGAGGGACCAAAAAAAGCGCGCACTGTTTCCTCGAACGCGCGCGGCGCTTCTGCATGCAGCCAGTGCCCGGCATTCGGGATCTTTGCGAATTTCGCCATTGGGAACAGTGATTTTATCTTAGGCCGATATTCGGTTTTTACATAGTTGGACTGGGCGCCCGTCAAAAACAGCGTTGGCTTGTGAAACATGCCATCAATCGGTGGAAACCCGATGATTTTAGCCATCTCTGCCTCGAGCGTGTCTAGGTTCAATTTCCACTTTTTATTTTTCAAATCCAGCGATTGGGTAAAGAAACTTTGAAGCGTTGGGTCATCCACGGATTTGGCCAAGGCAGCCATGGCATCGGATCGTTTTTCGATACTGCTTAGATCAACGGATTTCATCGCCGCGATATATTGGCTTTGGTCATGCGAATAGGCCACTGGTGCAATATCTGCGATCAGCAATTTATTGACCAAATCAGGTCGCGTCAGCGCCAATATCATTGCCGCTTTGCCCCCCATGGAATGGCCAACGACATCCATTGCGGTGCCATGTCCCTCGATGACTTTGGCAAGGTCGCTGGCCATGTCATAATAACTATGCGTGTCAAACCACGGGCTGTCACCATGATTGCGCTGATCCACTGCAATCACGCGGCGCGTTTCCGAAAGGCGTTTACAGATCACCCCCCAATTTCGTGCTGACCCGTACAGGCCATGTACGATCAAAATCGGAACATCAGAAGAGGGCGAGTCGTAGATTATTTGGTTAAGCATGCGCATTTTTTAGACTGTCCTTTGGTCCATTGCCAGTGTTCTCGGAAAATGACGACGCATAAAATCCAAGTCAAAATCAACAAATCTTCATCACTTTATGTCGTAAAATATATGACTAAGGCCTTATAGCGACCATCCTTTCAGTCTATTTTTTGGGCATCCTGCGGTATCAACACGAAGATTGATAGAAAAGGGAGGCGTAAATGAGAATTAAAAAACCATTTACCGATTTAGAAATTAAAACAGCCGACACTGGGTTTTATGCTGGAAACAGTATTCCAATAGCCCTCATCAGCAAGGGCATTATGGTTGCGCTTGTGCTTTGGGCCTTGGTGTGGCCCGCAAATGCCAATGGTGTGCTGGGCAGTTTGAACTGGCGCTTGTTAGAAGATTTCAACCAATTTTAGTTTGAGATCGTTGGGGTCTTTGTAGATCTTTTTTTATGATCATGATTTTAGCAAGCGCGGGCCAAAGGAACATGAACTTAAAGGACAAGACTACGATTCTTAGAGTAACTCTATGTCTTTAACGAGTGTGTAGCCCTCGTCAAAGTGCTTCAGCGCGATGGATTGTGCGAAAAACAGAGTGTTTCTGGCAAATAGTATCTCTTTCTATTTGCTGACCTTTGCTCTGCGCGATATTCCATTAGCCGTGGTCTATGCGACTTGGTCTGGCATGGGGGTATTCTTAGTCGCGTGCATTGGATATTTCATTTATGCTCAGGCTCTGCAGTGGCAGACCGTGTTGGGATTGATTTCAATTGTTGCAGGGGTGGTTTTGGTTAATCGCTATTCATCAATTCATTAGGCATTTCGTAAACCTCGCCAGTTTTCTTGCAATATTTAGGTATCGCTTCGCAAGGCAAAAAAACCTTTATTTCGGTGTTGGTTCGCCTTGACGCTGGTTTTTGGTTGATCTATCACCAACACACGTGAGCGGGTATGGTGAAATGGTATCATAAGAGCCTTCCAAGCTTAAGGCGCGGGTTCGATTCCCGCTACCCGCTCCAAATTTTTCAAATTTTCCTCGACGAGAGAGCTGAGTATATGCTTGCAGACTACCAGACTTTTAGGTCTAGCGCTGCTGGTATTATATTTTACCTTGGTCGATAAGAATAATCTTTAAAAAAAAGACTCAATCCAAAAAAATTTAAGTGTCTATATTTTTTGTGCCCGCCTGTTATCATTTCTAGTGGAATGATCCATTTGTTTTGGACGCCCATGGGGGCAAAAGGGCTATTTCTTTGCCTGCTTCTCTTGACCTTTTGGTCATGAACGTAGTTAAACACGGTGAATTCCCCCCGGGCGACACGACAGGCACGCTATGACTAACGAACAAGACCGCGCAAAATCCAAACAGATCTCGCATTTGGGGGGTTTGTGGCCATTTTTGCGGCCTCATCGTTTCATGATGTTTGCGTCGCTTTTGGCGTTGGTTCTTACTGCCTCGGTGTCTTTGGTATTACCGCTCGCGGTGCGACGCGTCGTCGATACTTTTTCGTCTGAAAATGGTGCTTTGCTCGACCAATATTTTACAGCTGCGATGGTGATTGCAGCGCTTTTGGCTGTTGGCACGGCTTTACGCTATGCTTTGGTGACGCGCCTTGGGGAACGCGTTGTAACCGATATTCGCAAAGCGGTGTTTTCGCGCGTGTTGCGGATGAGCCCGCAGTTTTACGAAAATATCATGACGGGCGAGGTGTTGTCGCGCATCACAACCGATACAACGCTTGTGTTGTCTGTGATCGGTTCTTCGGTTTCGGTTGCCTTGCGCAATGTGCTGATCTTTTTTGGCGGTCTTGCTTTGATGTTGCTGACGTCTGCCAAATTAACCGGATTGGTTTTGTTGATTGTTCCTGCGGTTGTGTTTCCTATCTTGATCTTGGGGCGTAAATTGCGCAGGCTCAGCCGTGAAAACCAAGATTGGATTGCGCAAAGCTCTGGCAATGCGTCCGAATATTTGGGGGCGGTCCAAACCGTTCAGGCGTTTACGCATGAAACAATAACGACCCGCCACTTTGACGAGGTGTCAGAAAAAAGTTTTGACTCTGCTAAAACCCGTATCACCACGCGTGCTTTGATGACCGCAATCGTGATCTTTTTGGTGTTTGCTGGGGTGGTTGGCGTTTTGTGGATCGGCGCGCGCGACGTTCGTCTGGGAATGATGAGCGTTGGTGCCTTGGTCCAATTCGTAATCTATTCTGTCATGGTGGCAGGGTCGGTTGCCGCGTTATCAGAAATTTGGGGCGAGTTGCAGCGTGCCGCGGGCGCGACGGAGCGTTTGGTTGAGCTCTTGCATGTTGAAGACACTGTCAAAGACCCCGTAGCGCCGCAGACGATTAAAGGCCGCGCCCAGGGATCGATTGGATTTGAAAATGTTTCGTTCAATTATCCTGCACGCCCTGAAATACCTGCGTTGTCAAACATGTCTCTTAGCATTGAACCTGGCGAAACGGTGGCCTTCGTGGGGCCGTCGGGGGCAGGTAAATCTACAGTTATTCAAATGCTGCTGCGGTTCTACGATCCCACGGCAGGGAAAATCACGATTGATGGCGTTGATTTGCGCACATTGGCGCGCAGTGATTTTCGGCGTCAAATTGCATTGGTTCCACAGGACCCGGTTATTTTTGCGGCATCAGCGATGGAAAATATTCGCTTTGGTCGTCCTGACGCATCAGATGATGATGTCCGTTCGGCTGCACGTGCGGCCGCGGCAGATGAATTTATTGCCCGATTGCCGCAAGGATATGACACCTATGTGGGCGAACGCGGTGTGATGTTGTCCGGTGGACAAAAGCAACGCATTGCAATTGCCCGCGCGATATTAAGGGATGCGCCTGTACTCTTGTTGGACGAAGCGACGTCGGCGCTTGATGCAGAAAGCGAACGTTTGGTACAAGAGGCGGTCGATGCTTTGGCCGCCAATCGGACAACATTGGTCGTTGCGCATCGCTTGGCGACTGTCAAGAAAGCTGATCGCATTGTGGTTATGGACCAAGGTCAAATCGCGGGCATTGGAACGCACGCCGATCTTGTGGCGCAAGGGGGGCTCTATGCGCGGTTGGCAAAGTTACAATTTACGGATGGTGTCGCGGCAGAATAGTTGACACAGCGTTAACATTCTTTTGCCTTGTCATACCTCGGTCAATTCACCAATATATCTGGAACGCTCAAAAGAAGCGCGAATAAGGGAGAGACTGAGATGAGTTTTCGTTCAATCGCAGATATGATCGAAATAGAAAATGAATGCGCCTTTAATGATTTAGGACTGCCCAAAACGCTGTATTCCATGTTGTCGAATACAGCAGGTAAATTTCCAAACCGGCCCGCGGTTACGTTTCAACTTTTTTCAGGGCCAAAAGATCCCGCAGAAACGCTGACTTGGGCTGAATTGCATGACAAAACGACGCAAGCCGCAAACATGTTCCGCGGTCTTGGGGTCGGTCCAACCGATGTGGTTGCTTATGTTTTGCCAAATTCGAACGAAACAGTTTTGACATTGTTGGGCGGTGCGGTCGCTGGGATTGTCAACCCAATCAACCCGTTGCTGGACGCGGAACAAATCGGTGCCATTTTGCGCGAAACCAAAGCAAAAGTGGTCGTCACGTTGAAAGCTTTTCCAAAAACAGACGTGGGTCAGAAAACAGCGGCGGCTGTTGCTTTGGCGCCGAATGTAAAGGCCGTGATCGAAGTTGATTTGAATAAATACCTGACGCCGCCAAAGTCTTGGATAGTACCATTAGTCCGTCCCAAAAATCCGATTTCCCATTCGGCAAAGGTCTATGACTTCAATGCGCTTTTGCAAAAACAAAACAAAACGCTTGATTTCGTTGATGTCCAAGAGGATCGCGTCGCAGCGTATTTCCACACGGGCGGCACCACGGGCATGCCAAAGGTCGCCCAACATCTGTATTCTGGCATTATCTATAACGGTTGGCTTGGAAAACGCTTGTTGTTCAAAGAAACCGACAATGTGATCTGTCCGTTGCCGTTGTTCCATGTTTTTGCAAGCCACGTTATATTAATGGCGATGGTTGCTTCTGGCGCACATGTTGTGTTCCCAACACCTGCGGGATATCGCGGCGACGGCGTGTTCGATAATTTCTGGAAACTGATCGAACGTTGGAAAATTACGTTTATTATCACGGTTCCAACCGCCATCTCTGCGCTGATGCAGCGTCCTGTCGATGCTGATATCTCAAGTGTCAAGACGTCGTTTTCAGGATCTGCTCCGCTGCCCTTGGAGTTGTTTCGCCGCTTTGAAGAGGCCACTGGCGTTGCAATTGTCGAAGGCTATGGTCTGACAGAAGCCACGTGTCTGGTGTCGTGCAATCCGCCTGATGGCGAAAAAAAGGTGGGATCGATTGGTCTGCGGTTTCCATATACCGACGTTCGTATTGTGAAATCGGTCGATGGCGAATTGGTTGAATGCGCAGTTGATGAGATAGGCGAAATCTGTGTGTCTAACCCAGGTGTTTATGCTGGCAATACCTATACCGAGGCGGATAAAAACAAAGATCTTTATTATCAGGGCACCCATCTGCGTACAGGCGATTTAGGGCGGATCGACGGTGATGATTATCTTTGGATCACCGGTCGGGCGAAAGATCTGATTATTCGCGGTGGCCATAATATTGATCCCGCTATTATCGAAGAGGCGCTGTTAGGTCACGATGCAGTGGCGTTTGCTGGGGCGATTGGTCAACCAGATGCGCATGCAGGTGAAATACCCTGTGCATATGTCGAATTGGTTGCGGGCGCGACTGTGACTGTGGACGAGTTGCTGGCATTTTGTGATAGCCTCATCACTGAACGGGCGGCTAAGCCAAAATATATAGAAATTCTGGACGAACTGCCTAAAACTGCCGTCGGCAAAGTGTTCAAGCCTGATTTGCGCAAGCGCGCGATCCAGCGGATTTATAACGCTGCATTACAAGATGCAGGCTTGGATGCTCGCGTCACGGCAGTAATTGACGATAAAAAACGTGGTCTTGTCGCGCAGGTTACGCGCGACAGTGACGAAACGGCGCTTCAAAACACCCTCGGCCAATTCCCACGGCCTTGGGAATGGGAAAGTTAATAAAAAACGCTCGGCTAATCTAGCCGAGCGTTTTTTCCACCAAGCAGTAAAGGCTACTGCGCCGCGTCTTTGGCGCTGACCGAACAAAACATGTTATACAAAAGATCGATTAACTTGGCCGTGTTATCGTCGGCCAAGGAATAATATATTGTCTTACCATCGCGGCGTGTCGCCACCATTCCATCATCGCGCAGGCGGGCCAGCATCTGGCTGACGGCGGCTTGACGACAGTTCAAGATTTCTTCCAATTCACCAACAGATTTTTCACCCGACCCCAGATGGCACAGGATCATCAAACGGCCTTCATGCGCCAATGTCTTTAGAAAGCTCGCAGCAGATCCTGCGTTCTTTTCCATTTCCTTGGGGGGCGGTTTTAACTTGTCTAGCATAAGAATATCCACTTCATATTCTGTAAAGCATATGTATCTCTGAATTGCAAGAATTAAGACTTTGCGCGATGGTACGAAAACGGGCGCTTTCGCGCCCGTATTGACTTGTTTGGTCCTGCTTGTTGCGCGCCAGAATTGGCAGCACATCATGGCGCGTATGACACGATCGCACTCTTCAACGCACCGCACGGGCGTTAATCTTTGATCGGTGCGCCTCCGGCAAAGCTGTTTCCATTTTGGTAATCACAGGGGGCATCTTGCATCATCAAATGCAATCCTTGGCCCGTAAAGGGATGCGCACGTGCCAAGTCTTCGTCAACCTCAATACCCAAACCAGGGGCTGTTGGGGCAGCGACGTAACCGTTTTCGACACGAATGGATCCTTTGATCAATTGATCATGGAACGGCGTTTCAATTGTTTCAGCAATCAAAAGGTTCGGGATAGACACGGCCAATTGAATGTTCGCAGCCCATTCAATCGGTCCCGCATACAGATGGGGCGCCATTTGCGCGTTAAAGACTTCTGCGATTGCTGCTGTTTTCTTCATTTCCCAAATCCCACCAGCACGGCCCAATGCGGGTTGTAATATCGCGGCACCACCTGTCCGAAGAACGGTGGCAAATTCGGATTTGGTTGTCATACGTTCACCTGTGGCGATCGGGATATTGACCGCCGCTGCGACATTTGCGAATTCCAATAGGTTATCAGGGGGAATAGGTTCTTCGTACCACAAGGGGCTATAGGGTTCGATCGCTTTGCCCAGACGAATAGCGCCAGAAGTGTTGAATTGGCCATGTGTCCCAAACAACAAATCAGCCTTGTCGCCGACCGCTTCGCGGATCGCTTTGCAAAACGCGACGGATAGGGAAATGTCGCTGAGCGCGGGTTGATGACCGCCGCGCATGGTATACGGGCCTGCTGGATCAAATTTAACGGCCGTATAACCGCGGGAAACCAAATCAATAGCGGATTCCGCTGCTCCTTCGGGAGAGGTCCAAAACGATCTGAGATCGTGGTGCGCCAACGGATATAAATAAGAATAGGCGCGTACACGTTCATTCATCATGCCGCCTAACAAGGCCCAGACCGGTTTGTCCAAATCTTTGCCCAAAATGTCCCAACAAGCAATTTCCAACCCTGAAAAAGCGCCCATCACCGTCAGGTCCGGCCGTTGGGTGAACCCTGACGAAAATGTGCGCCGAAACATCCGTTCGACGTTTTGAGGATGTTCATTCAAGAAATAGCGTTCAAAGACATCACGGATCACGTGGGTCATGGCGCCCGGCCCTACGCTTGAGGCATAGCATTCGCCCCATCCAATAATCCCTGTATCGGTGGTCAGCTTGACCAAAATCCAATATTGTCCCCCCCAACCTGGTGCAGGAGGGGATGTAACGATTACGTCAAGATCGGTCAGCTTCATATAAAACCTCTAAATGTCAAATGTGATGACGTTGCGTTTTGCTGCGCCTGATTTCGTGTTTTCGATGGCTTCGTTAATTTGATCCAAAGACCAAGTTTGCGACACTAGTTCATCTAACTTTAAGCGCCCTTGTTGATAAAGATCGATCATCCATGGAATATCGCGTTTGATTACGACATCGCCCATTTTGGAACCGACCATCGCCTGACCGACGGCGGCCAGCATTGACGGTTCATAGCTGGCCTTGTCGCCGGCCTTTGGCATGCCAACCATGATGACTTTGCCGCCATATCCAATGTACCTGAGCGCTTCTTCATAGGCGCGCGTCGAACCTACGGTAACAAAGACCGCATCCGCACCGCGGCCTAACGCTTTTTTCGCGGCGCGCCATGGGGCGTCTTGGGTGCCAAGAATGCCATCAGTTGCCCCGAATTCCTTGGCGATGGACAGCTTTTCTTGGTTTAGGTCAACCGCCACGATGCGACGCGCTCCGGCGATGCGCGCCCCTTGGATTGCATTCAGACCAACACCGCCCGCACCGATGACCACGACGTCCTGACCGGCACGCAAATTGGCCGCATTCACAACCGCTCCAATTCCCGTAATCACCCCACAAGCCAACAGCGACGCTGAGGTAAACGGAATGTCAGCAGCGATTTTGACGACTTGGGCTTGGTCAACTACGACTTTTTCTGCAAACGCACCACAGGCCATCGCCTGATGCAACACAGATCCGTCAGGCATACGCAGCGGTCCGTGATCGCCATTATAGGGCGTTTCGCATATTGTCGGCGCACCAGAGGCACAGTTGCCACAATGACCGCAAGCCCGGATAAGTGTGACCACCACATTATCACCAATGGCCAAACCATGTACACCGTCACCCAGCGCTGTAATGCGCCCTGCGGCTTCGTGGCCGTACACGGCGGGCAGGGTGCCGCCCCATGCGCCTTGCGCATAGGAAATGTCTGAATGACATACGGCCACCGCGCCAAGGGTGACTTCTATCTCGCCCGCGATGGGCGCGCGCAATTCGACGTGTTCTATTTTAAGATCGGTGTTGAATTCGTGGCAAACGGCGGCGGTGATACGTCCCATAGAGCTCCCCTTATGATTTTCAATCAGTCTGGCGCGTCGTCACACGGATTCAAGCGAAAAAGCGCGTTAAATTGCCGTGACGTGACGTTTTCGCCTTAGGCGTCCTTTGGTCGGACAGACAAAAAGACCCATAAGGCAATCGCTACCAAAATCGCAGCCAAGAAAAAGGGCGCGCCGGGGAAATAGAATGGCGCATTCTCACCCGTAAAGGTATAGAAAAGCGCCGACATGACCAAGGGCGTGATGATCATCGCAATCGCGTTCAGCGACCCGATTACGCCTTGCAAAGTACCTTGGTTATCGTCACCAACAGCCTTGGACATAATCGCCTGAAGCGGCGGCTGGCCGATAACGCCGATTGCAGCCATCGGGGTAAAGGCCAACATCAACCAGCCATGCGGAATAAAGGCGACAACCATCAACGCGATGATTTCGGCGCCAAAGCCCAAGATCACGGTGCGACGCTCCCCAAAACGTTTTATCGCAGGGTTTACCAATCCCCCCTGAATGATCGCAAAACAGATCCCATAAAGGGTCAATGAGACCCCAATCATTCCTGGTGACCAGTCAAAGCGTTCGACTGTAAAGAACGGCCAGATCGCGGCATAGACCGCAACCCCAATCAGGAAGAGCCCCAGTACCCATAGCAGGTGACCGACGCCTGCGAATTTTGACAGCTCAAGCGCTGCACCAAAAGGATTGGCGCGTTTCCACGAAAATTTGCGTCGAATATCGTCGGTAACGCTTTCTTTTAACCAAACCCAGCAAAAAATTGTATTTATCAAGGCAATGAGGGCGGCGGCGTAAAAGGGCGCGCGTGGCCCCCATTCCCCCAACAGACCGCCGATGATTGGTCCAAGAACAAAACCCACTCCAAAGGCTGCACCCAATAGACCAAAACGGGCGGCTTTTTCTTCGGGTTTTGAAATATCGGCGATATAAGCCGAAGCTGTTGCATGGGTCGCGGCTGTGACGCCACCGATAATGCGGCCAATAATCAACAGCCAAAGTGACTGTGCCACGGCCATGATCAGATAATAGACAATCATGACCGAAAGCGCGATCATCAAAACAGGCTTGCGCCCATATTGATCCGACGCCACACCCAAGGTTGGGCTGAACAAAAATTGCATCAAGGCAAAGATCGTTGCCAAAATTCCACCCCAGAGCGTCGCATCGGCGAGCGTCGCATTCGGCAAGACTGATGACATCAATTCCGGCAAAACCGGGATCATGATGCCTACGCCCATTGCATCCAGCAAGATGGTCATCAAAATGACCGAAACAGGTTTGTTCAATTTGCTCATGTCGCGCTATGCGTCCACTCGATCTGCGAAACCACGCGCCAAATTTGGGGCAGCGCCTAATTGGTGTTGTGGTTCAAATTGCGTCATGTCGAGGTCAGGAAAACGACTTTGTACAACCTTTAACAACCCCGTGCCCTGTGACATGGCTAGCTGAACGGCCTCTTTCAAGAGAGCTGCGGCATCTGGGCGCGGCATGGTTTTAGCCAAGGCAAAGGTCACTGCTTCGGCCATGATCATATCGTGCGTTTCAGCAATCTGAACGGCCATCGCGTCGGTGTTTGGTGCAAGGCCTTCGATCATAGTCCCACTGATGGTCAGTGCCGATCCTGCGGTCAGACAAAGTTGTGGCAAGGCCATCCATTCGGTAAACCACGCGGCGCCGTCGCGCGCTTCGCGGTGTTGGGCCGCTTGGGTCAAGGTGGCGTTCAGCCCGCTTGCCATATTTGCCAAAGCAATGATGGCAGATGGCTGCACGGGGTTTTCTTTTTGCGGCATGGTCGATGACCCGCCCTTGGCCCCAAGTGTCACGGTTTTCATACCTGACTGTGTCATGATCCAAACGTCTTGGGCTATTTTGCCCAAGGCGGCGGCCAGTTGTGTTTGCCATGCGGCAAGGCGCAAGATAGGTCCACGATCCGCGTGCCAGCTGCGTTTTGGATCTCGTAAGCCTACCGCCGCCGCCAAATGTTGACGCACCTCGTCTGGATTAGGGCCGAGCACAGATCCAGTTCCCGCAGCCCCTGACAGCGACACCCAAAGCACATCGTCACGCAGGGCTGGCAGCGCGTCCATCAGATCGGCCAACATGTGACCCCAGACCGCGACCGTCGCGCCAAAACTTGTCAACGTCGCCGATTGACCATAGGTGCGTGCGACCATTGGTGTTGTCGCATGGTCCCGCGCCAGCGTGGCCAAATCACGCACCAACGTTTTTAATCCATTTTCTTGCAAAGCAAGTAATTGACGTACGCGCAACATGAGCGCGGTGTCTGTGATGTCTTGCGACGTGGCCCCAAAATGCAGGTATTGCGCATGTTCAGGGGCTTGCATCAATTTGCGAAACTCGGCGACCAAACCGGGTATTGAAACGCCGTTTTGACCTGTGGCTGTGCCTAACCCCGATGGGTCTATTTGCAATTCCAACGACGCGCGATGAATAGCCGCCGCGCTGATTTCAGGGATAATCCCCAATGTGCCTTGAACTTTGGCAAGCGATCCTTCGACCAGCATCATGGCGCGCACTTCGGCGGTATCCGTGAAAAGTCGCCCCATGTCCCCAGCGGGAAAGAGTTTTGCGTGCAGTGGGCTGTCGAAAACGGATCCCGCCATCTAGCTGTCCTTTTGGATTATCTGATCTATCAGCGCTGCCAAGCCCGCAGGGTCGGCGAAAAAGGGCGAATGCCCCGTCGGGAAATGATATACGTCATTTTGATCCCATTGCTCAACCATTGTCATCTGATATTCGGGTGGGATGGTTTGATCATCGGCACAACGGATATACGATTTCGGAACCGTCGCAAATTGATCTGACAGGGTGATTGGTGTCGCTTGTGGTGCTATTGCTTGCACACACAGCTTTTCACGTGCAAGTGCGATCGTGTCAGCTGGGCAATCATGGTAAAACACTGTTTCAATTTGGGCGGGATCAACGGTAAAGCCCAATCCATCCTCGGTCCGCTGCACAGCGGCCATCAAGGGTTGGCGCGGGGCCTCTTTGCGCATATCGACCAAAGATTTTCCGTTTTTTGCGGCATAGGCACACAGATAGATCAGACGTTTTATTTTCTCAGGGGCCGCATCGGCCGCGGCCGAAATCGGAAAGCCCGCCATGGAATGACCCAACAGGTAAACCGGATCATCAATCGCGTCCAAAATTGCATCACGGTAACCATCCAAGGTGATGGTTTCAATGGGCGCGGGATTGTCCCCATGCCCCGGTAAATCAATCGCGCGTGCATCATGCCCCAACGCGGCCAACGCAGGGATCAGGTCACGAAAACACCATGCGCCGTGGCACGACCCATGAATGAGTAAAATCTTAGACATGGCCAATTTCCGTCATGAAGGAGGATAGGATTTGCGCATAATGCGTTGGGTTTTCTACACACGGCAAATGACCCGCTTTGCGGATCAATTCGAACTTTGATCCCGGGATCAAATCAACGGTTTCGCGCACCAAATCGGGTGGTGTCGATCCATCCTCGGATCCTGCAATGCCCAATGTGGGCAGGCGCAAGCCTGAGGTGGGTGTATAGAAGTCGGTTCCAGAAATTGCAGTAGAACATCCAATGTATCCTTCAACAGTTTGACGTTCCAGCATATTTTTCCATATCGCCATGTCTGGCTTGGCATGGAATTCGCGACCAAACCAACGCTCCATGACTGCATCAGACAGCGATGCAATGCCGCCTGCGCGGATTGCCTCGATGCGTTGCTGCCACATCTCGGGCTGTCCGATTTTGGCGGCGGTGTTTGACAAGACCATTGCACGCACCAAATCCAATCGTTTGACCGCCAACCCTTGGGCAATCATCCCGCCAATGGACAGGCCCACAAAAAGCGCATCTTTGACATTCAAGTGATCCATGAGTTGTTCCACATCGCGCACCAGCGTTCCCATGGAATAGGGCGCGGGCGTACATTCGGACAACCCGTGCCCGCGTTTATCATAGCGGATGTAACAATTGTCCTGCGGCAGCAACGGTAGGACCGCATCCCATAGACGCAAATCTGTGCCAAGCGAATTTGCAAACACCACGGGCTTGCCATCTGGGTTGCCGTCGATACGGTAATGAAGTTTGATTTTGTCCAGTTCTGCGATTTTCATCTAGGTTACCCCGTCATTATCTGCCCAAATCGTGGTCGGTTGAACGATCTGAGACTGCATAGACCACGGTCATCGCCCGTCCTTCGGGTCGGTCGGCCGTTTATCTGGTCTTGCTATAGGTCAGATACATTCATGTCTAGTGCGCGTTTGAACATGGCATCATCGATATTGCCGCCTGACGCTACCGCGATTACTGTATCATTTGTGAGTTGATCACCATGAAACAAGGCCGCCGCCAAGGCCACGGCACCACCTGGTTCGACCACAATTTTCAGCCGTTGAAATGCCAGTTTAACCGCCATTAACGCCTGATCATCGGTGACAGCATATCCGCGCGGACATAGGTCTTTTAGGATCGGGAACGTTAAATTCCCTGGACTTGGTGTCACGATCGCATCACATATTGAACCGCTGGTTCGTGTATTGCGCTGAATTGAACCGGAAGCCAAAGATCGCATCGTATCCTCGAACCCAAAGGGTTCAACGGGGCACACGCGCATCTCTGGGGCATCGGCGGCCAAGGCGGTCGCAATGCCCGATGTCAAACCGCCACCGCCGCAACAGACCAAAACTTGCGCGTTCGTGATCCCCAATTCTGCGGCTTGTGCGGCGATTTCCAATCCTGCGGTGCCTTGGCCTGCGATGACCATTTCG